>NZ_WTLD01000039.1:281-1386 GCF_011379025.1 Polaribacter sp. 11A2H | reverse complement strand
AGTTTTAAAAACATGCCTCGCCCTAACTTCATCTAACCCCGAAGAAATTAAAAGATTAACTATTTCACCTTCACATTACCGTCGCGCCTTTCGTGACAGTACATCACGATAAACTAACTGGGCAGATTGAAGGCATATAGTGAAACGGTGCTTTAAACGTGACAAGAACGATCGCCAAGGGCGCGTAAAATTCCGCACGACGCAGTGGGTGCTGTATTCGAGCACTTCTGACGCAAAATCGTCAGGTGCTGCTTTAATTGCGTTAGCTCTTCCATGCGTACTTCTACAGCACGGATATGATCATCCAGCAGCTCATTGACGTTGCCGCAGTCTTCGTAAGGCCTATCTCGAAACTGCAGCAAGATTCGCACTTCCTCTAAGGTCATATCGAGCGTACGGCAATGGCGAATAAATTGCAGGCGCTCAATATGATCCTCATTATACAAACGATAATTACCTTCGCTGCGGGCAGGCTCTGGTAATAACCCTTCTTTTTCATAGTAACGAATGGTTTCGACAGTGGTTTCTGTGTGCTTGGCAAGTGCGCCTATCTTGATTGGCATGATGGCATCCATAACTTAAAACATTAAAGTAACTATAGGCTTTAGCGCTATAAAATCAATCTTATTACATAAGGCGTTGGACAGCTTGACTCTGAAGCTGCTAGAGGGTTTATGATGCACCTATAATTTCCATTCATAGGAGAAACCCTCATGCAATATCATATCGAAGGCATGGACTGCGCGAGTTGCATCGGCAAGATTGAGACCGCTCTGGCGCGCATGCCCGGCGTTTCTGATGTCCAGCTGAACTTTGCCACACAAAGCCTGACACTGTCGTTGTTAGCCGATGGGGCCACTCAGGCCGATGATGTTGAAAAAACCATCAAGCGCCTTGGTTTTGGCATATCCGCCCGTACCACTCCGTCGAATAACGATACCAACAATCAGCCGACCGTGCAGCCTTGGTGGCAAACCCGTAAGAGTAAACAAGTCGCCGGTCTGGGTATGCTGATGGCGGCCGCCTACGTGCTGGCTCTGTTTTTTCCCGCTCAAGGAACTTGGGTATTCGCTGCGGCCGTGATTGTCGGTGTGTTTCCATTTGC
>NZ_WTLD01000039.1:0-271 GCF_011379025.1 Polaribacter sp. 11A2H | reverse complement strand
AAAGCAATTGCGCTGGCCATGTCTGGCTCGCCCTTCTCAATCGAAACGCTGATGTCCGTAGCCGCATTGGGCGCGCTGTTCATTGGTGAGGCCGAAGAGGCTGCAGCCGTAGTTTTCCTATTCTCGATCGGTGAGTTATTGGAGAGTGTGGCGGCCGATCGTGCCCGCGCCGGTATCAGAGCTCTGGCGTCACTGGTTCCGAAAACAGCGGTGCTGCTCGATGCCCAAGGCGGGCAGCGCGAGGTTGCTGCAGCTTCGCTGCGGGTGAATG
>NZ_WTLD01000038.1:0-1389 GCF_011379025.1 Polaribacter sp. 11A2H | reverse complement strand
AAATTGTTTGAAAACCAATCATCTGTGACGGTACTCGTTACAAACGAGCACTAGCCTTGCGGGAATCTTTATTTTTTTAAATAGTATAGACATGGTCTATCAATGCTACTAAAGCTTTTAATCCAAACTTCTCTTAGATTTTTATAACATTTTGCAAGTTTAATTAAAGGAACAGTTTTTTGTATGATTATTCCTCCAGGAATAGTATAACAAAAGTTGTATGATTAAAAAAATGTCATAAATACTTATGAGTTACTCTTAAAAAATGAGTATTAACCTTGCTGAAGTCATTTTTTTAAATATTGCAGTGATTTTGTACCCTTTAGTATATGAAACTTAACATTCTTTATTTGATTTCCTCCAAAAAGTTGAACGACAAACTACGTATTATAATAGAATGTGAAAATTTTATCAGTTATACTTTGGTAGTTACTAGATGAAAATAATACAATACAGTTTAGGCTTATTAAATATTTTTTTGTGCTATTTTTCTTTTATTTAGATCTATTATTAAATAGACTTTAGTTCTTTTTTTTCAAAAATAATTATGGAGAATAAGTTTAATACAAAAAATAGGATTTTTTTGCTTATTTAAATACACTTTAAAAATAATTTTACAAAAAAAAATCCAACTGGCATAAAAAAAATAAAGGATTAAAATATCTATGTTTTCTATCTGTTAAAACAAATAGCTCACTTAAAAAACAACATAAATCAATCCTCTCGACCTAAAAACAAAAGATTATACATGTTTAAATATCTAACATAACCAATTCTCAGCCACATTAACCTTTATTTAAAAAAAAAACAAAAGAATAAGCATGTGCTAACTTCCAATAAGAGTACACCTTTTTATAAGTATAAATAGGAATAATTATTCTTAATCCCAGATTGACGTAAATAAAACATAAAATAAGTATCAAAAATGGATTATATAAGATACTTAAAAAGAGTACATTAAAACTATATGTGAAATTAAATTAAAATAAGTGTTAAAAAATAGTTGTTAGATTAAAAAGGAGTTGTAAGTTTGCACCCGCTAACAGCAATATTAGTTTGTTAGTTTCGTTCATTTATAGTTTGCTTTTAAATCTCAAAAAACATTCATCAGAAGGTGATTAAGATTTAATTTTAGCGTTGAAATTAAAATAAAAAAAAGTTTAATTTTTTATTGTCAGATTAGAAATAGTTTGTATGTTTGCAGCCGCTAAGAAATACAGCAAAAACGATCAAAGAAAATTTGGAATGATTATTAAAAAAGTCAGTTAGTTCGAGTCTAACATTTCTACAAAGTTTTATTTAGAAAGTAACTTTTAAGTTATTGTTTTAAGATTAAGACAAAGTTCATTGAAAATATTGAAATTGACAGCGTAATTAAAGAGTAGAATA
>NZ_WTLD01000035.1:0-1636 GCF_011379025.1 Polaribacter sp. 11A2H | reverse complement strand
GCGGACTTTCTTGGTCGGTAATTATTTACTAAATTAGTTGCTTGAAACACGCAACAAACCATATACAACAACGTTAGGCACAATATAAAACTAATGAAGAACAAAAACATTACCTTTTTATCAATTGGAATTTTACTAATTATTTTATCACTTTTCCTATTTACAAGACCTGCTATATTTGAAAATTTAGATTTTTCTAACACTGGACAGATTGGAGATACTATTGGTGGAATTACCGCTCCAATCATTAATTTATTCGGAGCTTTTTTGGTTTACATTTCTTTTCAAGAACAACTAAAAGCGAATGAAATTCAAGTAAAATCTCTTAAGGAAGAAAAGGAAAGAAATTCATACGACAGAGTTTTCAACAATTATATTTCGCTATATCAATCTCTCAAAAATCATTTAGACAATCTGGAATTTATTGTGGAACCAACACCGACCTATAGTAGAAGTGGAGAAATTACAAAACCAAATCACATCATTTACAAAGGCTTAAACGCACTTAACGAATATGTAATTAGAATTGAGAAACCCAACTTCTATTCAGGACAAAAATTTGAAACCTATGGTATTTTCTTAAGTTTTCAGTTTATATTAAAATCCTTAATGGAATTAAGCGATATTGTTGAAATAAATATCACCAATGAAAAAGACAAAACATTTTTGAACCAAAATATGAGGTTAATGTATGAGTCATTTCTTCAGAAGTTTGCAGAAAGAATAATGAAAGTTTATAATGAAGAAGAAAAATATATAAAGGAATTAAAAATACTGAAAAATAATCTCGATAAAAAATACAGTGCCTAACAACGTGTAAAAAAAATTGCTAAATTAGTGCTTAACTAAAAGCAGTTGCATTTTTGTAAACAACAATTTTCCTTCGGAAAATAGCCGTTCACAAAAATCGCAACTTTCATTACACAACAACGTTGGGCGTAAGTTAAAAGTAAACTCAGATAAGCTATAAAAATTCGTTATTTTAAAGACAATTTAACCAAAAAAAAAGTGAAATATTGAATTTTAAGTCAATTTAGAAAAACTGAAAAATTTAGAGTTTCAAGAAAACGAAAAATTGAACGTAGCCAAACTTTGTAAGAACTAAAACTCTGAGGTTTAACATAATTTAGAAAAAATTGAAAAATTTAGAATTTCAAGAAAACGAAAAACTGAACGCAGCCAAACTTTGTGAGAACTAAAATTCTGAGGTTTAAGACAATTTAGAAAAAATTGAAAAATTTAGAGTTTTAAGAAAACGAAAAATTGAACGCAGCCAAACTTTGTGAGAACTAAAATTTCAAGGTTTAAGACAATTTGGAAAAAGTTGAAAAATTTAGAATTTTAGAATTTTAGAATTTTAAGAAAACGAAAAATGTTCTGAATGTAAAATAATTAGGAATTTAATTTAGAAAAATCGATAAATAAAATAACCTACGCCCAACACCGTGTATAAAAAATTGCTTATTTTTATCCTAACCAAAAGTAGTTGCTTTTTTGTGAACATCAATTTTCCTGCGGAAAATAGCCGTTCACTTTAAACGCAACTTTCAATACACAACAACGTTGCAAGTAATAGCGAAAAAAACTCAGGCTGAATAAATTGCGGTTCAAAACTTTTGAATTTTATGTTTCTAAA
>NZ_WTLD01000034.1:0-1650 GCF_011379025.1 Polaribacter sp. 11A2H | reverse complement strand
GGTTCGGGTTTAATGAAACTACTACTGGTAACGGTACTTATACTATAACTTTTGGAGAAGAAGTTTCTGATATAAATTTATTACCAGACAGTGTTGGGACAACTTCTTCTGGTGATCTTGATACTGCAACAGCTGGAATAGATTTTGCAGGACAAGCTCTTTTTGGGAATTTCTCAGCTACTTTAGCAAACGGGACAGTTATGTCTAATCTTGCGGTATCTATATCGGTAAATCCCGTGGGAAATTCCGAACTAGTAGGGCAAACAGTTATAGATGGAAAAACATATATAACAGATCTAACGGCGAATACCACCCAAGCCAGCGGTACAATTTCTTTTCCTTCTTTAATAGGCAAAAATGTAACAAGTTTAACATTTGATAGTATTGGAGATGGAATAGGCCCAGTGTTATGGTTAGGTATAAAAGCTTCAAAATGTTTAGACACAGATAATGATGGTATACCAAATAAATTTGATACAGACTCAGACAACGATGGTTGTCCAGATGCTTTAGAAGGAAGCGGAACTTATACCCTTTCAGATATAGATGCTACAACTAAAATGCTAACAGCCGCAGTAGACATGGTAAGTACAAGTGCTACTTATGGGGTTCCAAACAGCACAACACAAACTATTGGTACATCTCAAGACAAAGACATTCAAAGTTCTGCATGTAATACCGCAGTAAATACAGAAAATGACATCAATCAAACACCAAAAGACAAACCTGTTGATGGTGCATTATTAACCAATGATGAAAACGTAGCAACAGTAACTTCTGTTACAATAAATGGGACTCCAACAGCTGTTCCTGCAGGAAACACTGGAGTAACTATTAATAATGTTGCTGGTGTAGATAAAAATGGAATTGCTATACCAAATGCTGGTTCAATTACTATTAAAGAAGATGGTACGTACACCTTTACACCAACTACAGGTTTTACAGGAACTATTAATCCAATAACATACACTGGTGAAGGAGCAAATAATGAAACAGATACGGCTACTTTATCTTTAGAAGTTATTCCTAACATTCAGCCAGCGGGTAACAATCCGCCAACGGCACAAAATGATGTAAATACTACAGAATTAAATACAGATATAACGTCAACTTTACTCTCTAATGATAGTGACACAGATGGAGATAATATCGTTATCACTAATGCTTCTATAAAAGACGGAGCAGGTACTGATATTCCTTTTACTTTAGGTGGAACTGCTACAACTGTTTCTGGTAAAGATAAAAATGGTGTTGCTATTACAAATGCAGGTACGGTTAAAGTAAATGCAGATGGAACTTATGAATTTAAACCTGCTACAGGATTTACAGGAACTATAGATGATATTACCTACACCATTTCTGATGGAAATGGTGGTACAGATACTGCTATTTTAAACTTAAATGTAATTGACAATTTTGGAAACAATACGTTTGCAAATGATGATGCCAATGCTGCTAAGCAAGGAATAAATATGGAAGGAAATGTTTTAACAAACGATTTTGATCCCGAAGGGAATACTCAAAATGTTACTACTGCTTCTGTTAACGGAACAGGAATTACGGTGGGAACTCTTGCTCCTGTAGTAAATACTATTGCAGGTATTGGTACGGTTACCATAAACTCAGATGGTTCTTATAATTTTGTACCAG
>NZ_WTLD01000033.1:0-2191 GCF_011379025.1 Polaribacter sp. 11A2H | reverse complement strand
TTTAGAAACATAAAATTCAAAAGTTTTGAACCGCAATTTATTCAGCCTGAGTTTTTTTCGCTATTACTTGCAACGTTTATGTATAAGATTAGTTGCGTGTTTCAAGCACTAAAGTTAGTAAATAAAACACAGATTTAAAGTCTTCGAGAACTTTCGTAAATAAGCTAAAACTAGCAATTAATTTTATACGGTGTTAGGTAAAGTAATTTTTAGAATTCAGATTCTACAATTTTAACTATAAACTCTCCTTTTGTGTTTATTAACCCTTTTTCACTAATTCCTTTAGAATCAATGTTCATTGCAAAAGCTTTTCCATTTACTAAATTTATTATTTTGTCAAATCGTTTACTTAAAATTTCCCTTTTTGAGTTTATGATAACTGTTCTTTGGTTAATTATGTTTTTTCTAATATTAGACTTTAAAATAGCAATCGTTTTTTGTTCATTTACGAGAGAAATTAAATTTTCTTTTGTAGCTTTCACTTCAATTTCTTTATCAAAGGAGTTGACAATTAAACCATTTATGTCTATTAAATTTGTTTCAGAATAATAACTATCTTTCACTAAAGCAAAACCTTTATAAAAATCAGTCACTTCTTTATATTTTGCTTTAATAATTAACTTTCCATTTTTGTCAATATATCCTTTTTTTCTTTCCTTATTTATTACAATAGCTCTGTTAGAGTGGAAATCACCAGGCTTTTTTGTAAATTTAAAAGGAATTTTTTCATTATTTTTTGAATCTATATATCCCCATAAATAATAGTTTCCCGATAATTTACAAACCGCAACTAAACCATTTGAGAAGTTTGAAGATTTATCATATTCAGGTAAAATTACAATTTCATTAGATTTATTTAAAAAACCTATTTTTTTAGTTTTTCGATTTGTAATTTGTTTTAATTCATCATAAAACATTTCAACTTTCTTACTGCTCATTGCTTCAAAAACTTTCATACTTGAAGATAATTCAGTTAAACCTAATTGTTTGTTTATTTCCTTTTGGTTGTAATTACATATTATGTTTCCTTGTAAGTCAATAAAAACTTCTTTATCGTCTTTAGTAACTGCCCAAGTATTATCAGTAATGAAAGGTTTTATTTCTTTAAATTTAAATTCGGTAATTGGGTTTTTGTTAAAATCAATAAGTCTATATAGTTTCGTATTATTGTCAAAATCATATGTAACACCTTTATAAAAACTGAAGGTTGTTAAATTCTTATCGTATTTTTTAAATGTGATTTTGTCAGCTGTAACGTTTCCAAGAGTGTCAACTAATGCAAATCCATCATTTTTTAATATTCCAAAAGATTCTCCATCATAGTTTTTTCCAAAATCATTTGCTACAACTTCTTTTTGAGAATAAACAGAATTGACTAATAATAAAAAAGTAATTGTAATAGTTCCTATTTTCATTTTTTTGCGTTTTTTTTATTTTACCTAACGTTGTTGTATATGGTTTGTTGCGTGTTTTAAACATCTAATTTAGCAAATACAAACCGAATAGAAAATCCGCAAGGATTTTCGTAAGTAGGCTAGAACTAGCAATAAATTATATACGGTGTTAGCAAAAGTTTTTATTCCTTATTCAAAAATTCAGTTACTAAATTATTCTTTTCAGATTCCATTTCACAAGTCCAACTGTCTATAAACCATCTTCCATTTTCAGAATGAAGTTGAACGCTATTTAGTCCTCGAACATTGGATTCAGTTTTTGGGTCAGTTCGTATTTCAAATGCACTCCAAACTTGCGCTATATTTCCGTATTTACTAACTTTTCTTTTAAGTTCCTTTTCATAAAAATCCTCTTTCGGTGATAGTCCGATTGGAATATATTCCGCTTCAAGAGTATGTGATTCCGCTTTTCCGTTTTCGTCTAATCTTGTTATAACAGCATTTTTTGAATGAATAAATTTATCTCTTTCAAATTCCCAAGGTTCACTACTCGAGCCAGAAACAACATCATAATATGCGTTTATTATCGCATCTATTGATTTTACGTCTTCCGTATATTTCTCTTCGTTAGTTTGTCCGAATATTGAATTGAAAGCGAACATTATGCTAATTGATGTGAGTACTATTTTATTCATATTCAATTGGTTTTTCAAATTTTTGCTAACGTTGTTGTGCTATGGTTTGTTGCGTAAATTTAGCGAAAAAATAATTAAAATACCAGACTTTTATGTGTGCGA
>NZ_WTLD01000032.1:0-2322 GCF_011379025.1 Polaribacter sp. 11A2H | reverse complement strand
GGAATTTCGCCGTTCGTGTTTTATTTACTAAATTCACTGCTTAAACAACGCAACAAAGCTTATACAACAACGTTGGCAGTAATAAAAAACTCGAACTCTAAATAAAACTATGAAAAAAAATAAGAACTTTCAAATCTTAAAAAAAATTAACATAGTAAAAGGGTATTTATTAGCAACAGAAATAAATCAAGTCGAAATAATTGAATTGCTAAATGAATTTTTTATCGAAACTGAATCGAAAGAAAAGGAAATCGAAAAAATTAAAGAGGAATTAAATAATGGAAACAAAATTAATTTACTGAATTTACTTAATAACTATAAAGAAAAAATTTCAAAATTAATTTTCATAAATCCTTGTTCCAAAATTTGGGACGATTTAGTACAAACAGAAAATCATAATACAAAATTCTGTATGGATTGTAAAAAAAATGTCTATTTGGTTCAATCTGAAGAAGAGTTAATTAAAAGAAGAAATTTGGAACAATGCGTTGCAATTAATACTTTAGAAACTAATTTAAACAAAGAGAATGACAAAAATTATAAAGCCTGTCATATCAAGTTTAAAGAAGAATACGAATTAGGTTTACCTTTTTAATTTAAAAAAATATGAAAGATATACATACATTAATTGCACTAAAATCAGCAGTTGAATTAAATAGGTTTAAAAGTTTAAACTTCTTCTTTTCGGAACTTTCAGATAAAAATTTAGTTAGAAAAATTATTAGTGAAATTAATAGAAGAAATTTCGGAAATATCTCAACTTTAATAGACAAATATCTTTACGATAATTTTAAAAATACAGTTTTTTATCAAGAGAAAGATATTAAACAATTTGATTTAGAACAGATTAATGATTGTAAAATCAGTAAAATAAAAGAAGTTTTAGGAATTACACAATTTGAATTTAATACTCTAAAAAATATTAACGGAGAAGGAACTGATTTTTTTAAACATTGGGACAACCTAAATAGATTTGCTGTTATTTCAAAAAAAGAATTAATAGAAGAGATTAAAAAAGACAATCAAATAAGTCTTGATTTCACAAAAGAACTTGTTATCGCTAAATTAGGTTATTATACGAAATTTACGATTGAAAAACACAACCCGAATAAATCAAATCTTGATGAATCAGGTCATAATGAATTTTATGAAAGACAGACTTTTGAGGATTATAATGGTTCACACGCACAAGATTATGCTGGTTATAGCGACCAAGAAATTGACTCAATATTTGAAGGAGATGCAGATAATTATTGGAACATTGATTAGTAAAAAAAGAATTACTACTGCCAACACCGTATAAACTTTATTGCTGGTTTTGGCTCACTTGGGAAATTCCTCCGGAATTTCGCCGTTCGTGTTTTATTTATTAAATTCACTGCTTAAACAACGCAACAAAGCTTATACAACAACGTTAGGCAACATAAGAAATGAATATTTTTAATCGAAAAACAAAACAGAAACATATAGAACAATTTGGACAAAAAATTGCTGAACTATTGGAATCTGAATTGCCTCAATTAAAAAAAGCAATTAGTCTTTCCAAAGTCTATGGAATTAATTTTGTTTATAATCCGAAAGGAATTTATGTTTCAAGAGGATATACACCCAAAAATTTTGAAATAATAAATAGGAATCATAAAACAAGTTTTAATCTAACTGGAATTTCTGTATTTAATAAAAAGGAAAACATTTATAAACCTATTAAATTATATTATCAATCAGACGAATTAACTCAAATAGAAATTGAAAACCCTGAATATTTTCACAGAACATTTGACTTAAACCAAATAAAGAAATGGGAAATCAAGCTTGAGCATCTGAAAATGGAAAACCCTGACAAAAAAATTGCTGAAAAAATCCTGAAAAACCTAACAGCGGAACAAATCAAATCTTTGGAATTGAATTATACTTTTGAAATTGAATTGAACGAAAAATTGTTCTATACAATTCTGGATATGGAAGACGGAAATTATATTGCAGTAGACAAAAAGGGAAAAATATATCGTCTGAATCACGACCACGAAGAAAGAGTAAAATTAATTGCAAATGAACCAACTGAATTTTTTGAAACTTATAAAGGAAAAAAAAGTGAGTTGGAAAATATAATGAACGAATAAAAAAACGTTGCCTAACACCGTGTAAAAAAAATTGCTAAATTAGTGCTTTACTAAAAGCAGTTGCATTTTTGCAAACAACAATTTTCCTACGGAAAATAGCCGTTCACAAAAATCGCAACTTTCATTACACAACAACGTTAGCAAAAACTGGCTGAAAGTATAATTTAAGATCAAAAGTTATTTAAATAAACATTCTACTTTT
>NZ_WTLD01000031.1:0-2723 GCF_011379025.1 Polaribacter sp. 11A2H | reverse complement strand
GCATTTTTACTCACTTCAATTTTCCTTCGGAAAATAGCCGTTCATTAAAAACGCAACTTTCAATACACAACAACGTTGCCAACAATTAAAAAACCGAAACCTGAAATTAAGAAATGGGAATATTTGATATATTTAAAAAGAAAAAAACGGAATCAACTTTTCCCGAAAACGAGCTTGAAAGTAGTTTAATGAAAGCTTCATCTGATATGTCAGCAAGAAATGAATTTTACACAAAACTACTTTGGAATGAGCTAATTGTTTTAACTAACGGACAAAAAGAATCAGAAGAAGGTAGAAAAATATTAGAACAAGATACTGAAGTTCAGTTTGTGACTTTCGAAAATGGGCAGATTCCTGTGTTTACATCTACAAATAGAATTTTTGACAAAGGAGTTGTTAAAGAACAAGTTCCATTTATGTCAATGAAAGGGCAAGACCTTTTTGGATTTACAAAAGGAGCAACTTTTATTTTAAATCCATATTCAGATTATGGAAAGGAATTAATTCCTCAAGAAATTGAAAGTCTTCTAAATGGTTCGATTTTCGAGGAAACTAATGAAATGGAAATAAAAGAAGATACTGAAGTACAAATTGGACAACCTTCAAAATATCCGACAGAATTAGTTAATGAAATGTCTGATTTATTCAAAAAAGAAACAAATGTTAAATCAGCATATTTAGCAACGATTAAAATGGATAAATCCGAAAAACTACCACATTTAATAATCGCAATTGATATTGAGGGAAATATGTCTTCAATTTCTGGAAAAGCTGGAGCATTAGCTGAACAAATAATTGGAAAAGGAGAAATTATTGATTTTATTAAGATTGAAAATGACAATGGTATTTCGGAATATTTCATTAAAGAAACTAAACCATTTTATAATCGGAAATAAAAAAACTGTTGGCAACACCGTGTATAATTTATTGCTGGTTTTAGCCAATTTACGAAAGTCTTTTGGGACTTTCTTGGTTTGTGTTTTATTTAGTAAACTCACTGCTTAAAACACGCAACAAATCATACACAACAACGTTGCCACCAATACGAAAAAAGCATTGCAGAAAACATCAAAATCACAAATCAGAACAATAATTAAAGACACAATTATCTTTGAACAAAAAGATAGTCTTTACATTCATTCAAACGAGCTGAAAGAAATGAATGCACACGTTTCTGAAATTAAACACGATTTAAATAAGCATCTTAATAAAGAAGAAGATACGTTTTTAGGAGCAACTTACGATACTGCTTTTACTGTAATTTTTACACTCATTATTTTTATTTCAGGTATATTAATTGACAGATGGCTTAAAAGTAAAAATGAAAAAGCTGAATTAAAAAAACTTAAAGATTATTTCAACAATCAATTTAACGATTTAAAAACCAACATTGTACCTGAATTAATAAAAGCATATAAAAAAAGTTATCAAGATGTAATTAGTTTGGATAATGGATTACCAACAAGCGCACCAAAGATTTTAACAAATACCTATGACAGATTAGCAAATCTTGAATCACCTTTACTTTTTAAAACATTCAAAAATAGTACAGATTTTAATATAGCTTTTTCTCAAATCGATTTTATTAAAAAATTAATGAATGAGATTGACGAATATCATTCTATTAGTTTAAATAGAAGTTCTGCTCTTCGAATCAATATTGCCAAACTTGACACACCTTACATAGGAAAATTAGTTGAATATATTGAAATTCAAAGAAATACAAATATTCATCACACAAACGACCCAACATTTCAATTGATAAGCGGAAAAATATCTCATTATCGTCAGAACATAGCTGGAAAGAGAAATTTAACCAAATATTATAAAGAAATTATTAGACCAATTCAAGAACATTTAGTGCAAACTAACTTGTTTAGAACTGACACGACTTGTAATGAAATAGCTGAAATGGGAAAACAAATATCCCATAAGTTTAACGAATTGAGATTAATATTTATAGAAATTAGACTTCAATATAGAACATTCTGTCAAATATTAGATAGGACTAAAACTAAATTGGAAAACATAAATACTGAATAAGTACTGGTGGCAACACCGTATATAATTTATTGCTGGTTTTTAGCTTACTTACGAAAGTCCTCGCGGACTTTCTTGGTCGGTAATTATTTACTAAATTAGTTGCTTGAAACACGCAACAAACCATATACAAACACGTTGCCCATTATTAGAGCGATGAAGCGTCCTGAAATAGGTTGACTAAAAATTAAACATTTAATTATAGTCACTTATGAAAACACAAAAAGAACACTGGCGAAAAAAAAGCTACCAAAAAGTAACACTTGAACTCAAATTATCTGTCGTTGACCAAATTCAAAATGGTCAGATTTCTACTAACTTTGCTTCCAAAAAATATGAGGTTCCAAGGACGACAATTGGCTATTGGATCAAAAAATATAGTACTTTAGTCCAACAAAACACAGGTATGAGTAAATTAGATGAAATTAAAAAACTAAAGGAGCGTATTGAAGAACTGGAGTTTGTAAAGGACTTTCAGCAAGATATTATTGCAGATATGGAAATCATTACTGGAGTCGATTTGTCAAAAAAGTCGTTACCCAAAACATTAGCGAAAGAGATAGAACTAAAAAAGAAAAACCGTTTAAAAGAAAATGGTTCTATCAGTGTTTTGGGATTAGTAAACAAGCCTTCTACAAAAGAGAAAAAGTAAAACAATGCAAAGCTATAAACGATACTAAAAT
>NZ_WTLD01000030.1:0-2731 GCF_011379025.1 Polaribacter sp. 11A2H | reverse complement strand
CTTATGATAATAATTATAGAAGTGTTTTAGTGAAAAATTAATGAGTTTTTACTTGTTTTTTACCACAGTACTTTGTTGCACACAGTATTATTCCTCCATATTTGTTGTAGTTTTAAATTCATTATTTGAACTTTTTACTGTTTCCAAAAAATCTTTCATTTCTTTCGTAAGTAATAAATATTCTTGATTTTTCCAAAATTCCGAACTAAAAGGTTTTTTAAACTTAAAAATATCTTTATTAATTGATTGTTTTTTATTTATTTCAATTTTGTTTTGTTCTAAAACAATAAAAGAATATGATACATTATAAATATTTTTGACACCATCTTTATCAATAACTTCAGTTTCAGCATTTATTTTGGCTTTGTGAATGAAATACTTATTCCAATTAGTATTTTGTTTAAAAAAAATTGATTTCTCATAATTAGTAGTTCTATACTTTATTCCTCTATTTTCTTTATAAGAACTTGTGGTATCTATTTGATTTAAGTGAAACTCTGTAAAAGCATTATTATTTTTGTCTATTAGATAATGTCCTTCGTTTTTAGATTTACTTTCTGACTTTGGAAAAAATGAATATTTTACAAAATTTTTGTCTTTTGATACGTTTTCATTGAAATCATATTCTTTTATATTAAGACCAACTCCTCCAATTTCGTCAAATATTTGCTTTAAATTATACATTTTAAAGTAAACATCTTCTTCGTAAATTCCAGCTTTTCTTACATTCCTTATATTTGACATATAATTTTTTTTTGGCATAGGTTTTTCAGATGTACCAAAAAGTGTTTTTCGATTTACAACACCATACAAATCTTGAATCTTTAATAATTTTCCGTTTTTTCTTATATAACATCTTAAAAAAAATGTTTCTGAATAAGGTTCAGAAGGATAGTTGTCTGCTACAGATTTATAAATTTTTATAATTGGATTTGTATTACTTAAAACAATTTCATCTAATTCCTCAAATTTGCTTTTTAGGAATATTGTGTCATTATTTATTTTGTTAAAAGTCGTGTATATTTGTTCGTAACCAATTAATCTTATTTTAATCGAATCGCTTTCAGACGTGAATGAAAATCGTCCTTCAGAATTTGTTGAAGTGAAATTACTTTTATTATAAATATCAACATATTCAATAGGTTCTTTAGTTTCGTAATTCAGTATAATTCCATTCAATTTATTCTGACTAAATGATTTGTTAATTACTGAAATTATTAATATTAGCAGGATTTTTTTCATATTGTGGGCAACGTTGTTGTACAAGAAAAGTTGCTATTTTTGTGAACGGCTATTTTCCGCAGGAAAATTGTTGTTTGCAAAAAAGCAACTGCCTTTGTTGAAGCACTAATTTAGCAATTTTTTTGTACGGTGTTGCCATTAGTACTATTCGGTTGTTAGCTGAATTGATAGTCCTAATGCATTCGCAAGTAGAGCAAAATTCGATAGTTGAATATCTTCTCCATTTTCAACTCTGGAAATATATGGTCTTTTCTTTCCAACCTTTTCGGCAAGATTCTCCTGTGTCATATGTAATTCCTTTCTGCGGTTTTTAATGATTTCTCCAAAATAGTAAGAAAAAGCATTTTCTCTAAATTCTTCTCGTTCTTTTGAACCTTCTTTTCCATAACGTTTAGAAATCAGTTCTTTTGCACTTATTGATTTTCCCATAATTATTCTTCTTTTAGATATTCTTCTAATATTTTTTCAGCTTGTTTAATTGCCTTTTTATAATCTTTAGTTCCTTTTTTCTGAAATCCACATAAACAAACAGCTTTAGTACATTCGGAAAAATTAAGATGATCGATAGCAAAGAGTACAATTCGATATTCATTTCCAGCTTTAAACCTCAATTCGTAAAATTGTGTCGATTGTAGTTTTTTTAGAAAGTTTGAGTTAATAATTTTAATTTCTCCAATAACTTCAATTAGTTGGAAGAATTTCAGAGTAACTCTATCGTTTTGTTTGTCGATAAATTCCAAACATTCTTCTGTAATATCGATTTCTCTCATATTACAAATGTAACGAATTAGTTACAATTATATTTCATTTCAGACAGAAATATTTTTTCGAAGACGGATTTTTTGTATTGTCCTGATATAGGTTGACCTTTTTTTAGGTTAATTTATACCATTCAAACTATTTTTTTAGCCGTTTAGAAGGCAAAAAATAATTTGAACTAGGTTTGTTTTTAAATTGTTAGTTCAGTCAAATTTACATTATTTTTTCGATACGATTTATATTTGATGTTTGGATTTAAATGTACTTCTGCTGGTTTTCTTAAGTCTAAGCTAAAATGTGTTCTTAAATTGTTGTAAATATCTACAGCCTGTTTAGCTGATTTTTGAGCAATAAGGGTATTTTTAAGACAGTTTCTAAGTCCATATTCATATTTCAAAGTTCTATTGATTCTTTCAGCAATAGCGTTTTCATATGGGTCATATTGCTCTGTCATACTCATTGTTATTCCATTATTTTCAGCAAACTGGGTATATTCTGGGCAACAGTATTGCATACTTCTATCAGAATGATGAATCAATTTTTTCGATGGATATTTTCTATTTTTTAAGGCTATCTTTAAAGCATCTTTACAGAGTGATACTCTCATATGGTCATCTAGTTTATAGCCCATAATTTTCTTAGAGTATGCATCTGTTACAATTGCTAAATAGTTGTGTCCTTTTTCTGTTTTAATGTATGTAATATCACTTACCCAAAGTTGTTCGGGTCT
>NZ_WTLD01000003.1:386371-407633 GCF_011379025.1 Polaribacter sp. 11A2H | reverse complement strand
CATAATGCTTTTTAAGACTTGTTTGTTATCACTGTTATGAGATTTCTCCTATCGTCGAAATGACAATTTGCTTGTTCAATTTTATGTTATCAACAAATAATTTTTACAAACAAGTTAGCTCCTTCCCTTTGGGAAGGTTGGGATGGGCTTCTAATTCATTTCCTCCCAAAATCTGCAGGAATTTCTCCCCAAGCTTTGGTTTCCCATTTAAGAATTGGGTTTTTATAGGTGTTATTTTTCAGCCAAGTTTCAGCTCTTTTTATCAACTCTAATAAATCTTTATTAGAAGCATCAAAATGCATATTGGTTTTGCATCTTTTTTGTTTTACCCAACTCATGGCAATTCTAGAATCGGAATAAATAGGAATATTTTCTTTGTTTTTGCTCTTTAATAAAGCAATTCCGTGCACTAGAGCTAGGAATTCACCAATATTGTTAGTTCCTCTAGCAAATGGGCCTTTTATAAAAATTTGTTGCTTATTATGCGTTAAAACGCCTCTGTATTCCATTTTACCAGGATTTCCAGAACAAGCAGCATCTACAGAAATACTTTCTAAAATAGGTCTTCCAATTTTTTCTTTTTCTGTTGATGATAACGTTTTCTTTTTAGTGTCTTTACCAACATAGTCTGCATAATTTTTGGTTGCAGCTATTTCGGCTTCATTTAAATCTGCAAAAGATTTGTATTGCGCACCTTCAAAACCATCAATTTGCTTTTTACAGACTTTCCAAGACGTAAAAACTCCTTTTCTGTGTCCGTTCCAAACTACATAAAACTTTTTTTTACTCATTTATAGCTAAAATTACATCTTCAATTACTCTCGGAAAGTAACGTTGCTCTAAAATATGTATCTTTTCTGCAATTTTTTCGGGTAAATCTTCCTCGTTTAAGGCAGTTTTTGCCTGATAAATGATGGCGCCTTCATCATAATTGGCATTTACGTAGTGAATTGTAATACCAGTTTCTAATTCTTTATTTTCTTTTACGGCTTTATGAACGTTCATTCCATACATCCCTTTTCCGCCATATTTTGGCAATAATGCAGGGTGAATATTGATGATTTTATTAGGAAAAGCATCGATAATTTTGGTTGGAATTTTCCATAAAAAACCTGCTAAAACTATGTAATCTGCCTGCTCTTTTAATAGGTTTAGAATTTCATCCGAAGTAAAAAAAGCTTCTTTTTTAAAATGTAAACATTTGATGTCTAATTTTTTACACCTATCAAATACTTTGGCATGCTCATTGTTACATAGCACAGTAGTAACCTTAGCGGTTTTAGTATGATTAAAAAATTTAATAATGTTTTCTGCGTTCGTTCCAGAACCAGATGCAAAAATAACAATACGCTTCATAACTTCATTTCTAAGCTACAAAAAAAAGAATAATTATTAACAAATAGATTATTTTAAGTGAAGATTAAATATTTTTCTTTACTTTTAAACATCATTTTCGCGGCAAAAATTAGTTTTAATTGCTAAGATTTGTATTTTTGCCACGATTAAAATTTTAAAAAACACAAAATTATGTCAGACATTGCATCAAGAGTAAAAGCTATTATCGTAGACAAATTAGGCGTAGACGATAACGAAGTAACAACAGAAGCTAGCTTCACAAACGATTTAGGAGCAGATTCTTTGGATACTGTTGAATTAATTATGGAATTCGAAAAAGAATTTGATATTCAAATACCAGATGATCAAGCAGAGAACATCGGAACAGTAGGTCAAGCAGTAAGCTATATTGAAGAAGCTAAAAAGTAAATTTATATGCAGTTAAAACGAGTTGTAGTCACTGGACTTGGCGCACTTACGCCAATTGGTAATAATATTGAAGAGTATTGGAATGCTTTAGTTAACGGAGTTAGCGGTGCAGCACCTATCAAGCGGTTTGATGCTGCCAAGTTCAAAACTCGTTTTGCATGTGAATTAAAAAATTTCGAGGTAACGGACTTTATTAATAAAAAGGACGCTAGAAAAATGGATCCATTTACGCAGTATGCAATGGTTGCTTCAGATGAAGCAATTGCAGATGCGAATTTTGATCTAGAAAAATTAAACAAATTACGCGTTGGTGTAATTTGGGGAGCAGGAATTGGAGGCTTAGAAACTTTTCAAAACGAAGCTATAAATTTTGGAGCTGGAGACGGTTCACCAAGATTTAACCCATTTTTTATCCCAAAAATGATTGCAGATATTGCGCCAGGAAATATTTCTATTAAAAATGGATTTATGGGGCCAAATTATACTACAGTTTCTGCATGTGCATCATCTGCAAACGCAATGATAGATGCTTTAAATTATATTCGTTTAGGTACTTGTGATGTTGTTGTAACTGGTGGCTCTGAAGCTGCAGTTGTAATTTCTGGTGTTGGTGGTTTTAATGCCATGCATGCCTTATCTACAAGAAACGAAAGTCCAGAAACAGCGTCTAGACCTTTTGATGCAGAACGAGATGGTTTTGTATTAGGAGAAGGAGCCGGTGCTTTGGTTTTAGAAAGCTACGAACATGCAAAAGCAAGGGGAGCAAAAATTTATGCAGAGGTTATTGGAGGCGGTATGTCTTCTGATGCTTATCATATGACGGCACCTCACCCAGAAGGAATTGGTGTTATTGCTGTAATGAATAACTGCTTAGAAAATGCAGGTATTAAACCAGAAGATGTAGATCATATTAATACACATGGTACTTCTACTCCTTTAGGAGATGTTGCAGAATTGAAAGCTATTTCTGCGGTTTTTGGAGAACATGCTAAAAACATTAATATTAATTCTACAAAATCTATGACAGGTCACTTGTTAGGTGCTGCAGGAGCTATTGAATCTATTGCTGCTATTTTAGCAATGAAACATAGCATTGTGCCACCAACAATTAATCATGTTAATGTAGATGAAAATATCAATCCAGAATTAAACTTAACTTTAAATAAAGCTCAAAAGCGAGAGATTAACGTTGCTATGAGTAATACTTTTGGTTTTGGTGGGCATAATGCATGTGTTGCATTTAAAAAATTAGATGAATAATACTCTATGAATTTTATTCGTAAAATAGTAAAACCTCACAATGAAGAGGATGCACAATTATACAACGAATTAAAAAAACTACTTAATTTTTCTCCTAGAAGAATAAATAAATACAAAAAAGCATTTACACATAGATCTGTGCAAATGCTAGATAGTAAAGGAATACCTATTAATTATGAACGTTTAGAGTTTTTAGGAGATTCTATTCTAGGATCTGTAATTGCATCTTATTTATACAAAAAAGTACCTACAGGTAGTGAAGGTTATCTTACACAAATGCGCTCTAAAATTGTTAGTAGAGAGCATTTAAATGAATTAGGAAAAGACTTAAACTTAATACGTTTTGTAAAAAGTAATATAGATCAATCTAACGTTGGTGATAATATTCATGGTAATATTTTTGAAGCATTAGTAGGCGCTATTTATTTAGATAAAAACTACAATACTTGCCAGAAATTTATTTACGAAAATGTAATTGTTCCTTATGTAGACATTGAAAAGCTAGAAGGAAAAATTACAAGTTACAAAGGGCTTATTATAGAATGGTGTCAGAAACAAAAGAAGAAATATACTTTTGAAACGTATGAAGATTCTGGTAACGAGGCAATCAAACATTTTAGTGTAAAGATTAGTATCGATGGAGAGCAAATAGCCAAGGGTAGAGCTACTTCTAAGAAAAAAGCAGAAGAGCAAGCATCTAAAAGAGTCTACTTTGCATTTCAAAAACAAATTAATATAGGCTAACTCACGATAACGTTTTCGTTAAAATTAACGGTAAAGTTCGTAAACAATTAGTAATTTTGTTTTTCATAAAAACGAGTATTAGTTATTATCTATGCAGGTACACGCTTTAGAAATGGACGATTTTTGCGAAGAAGAATATTCTTTAATAGGAATCCATTCTACATTAGAAGATTATAAACTTGCCTACTTATTAAATAAAAACCTAAATACCAGGTTTTATAAAGCAAAAGAAGATTTAGAATTTGTTATAGAAGAAAAGACAGCCTCTTTTTCTATATATAATTATGAAAATATAGAATATGATTACGAGTGGTTTTTAATAGCGAATAGTTATAAAACTGAAAACCAAACGGCATCTAACGCATTGTTATTAACATCAGAAACAATAACATACCTCATTCCAGAAAAGAAAAAAGTAGATTTTTTTTTAAAAATTTCTGGAGATTCAGAGTATGAGTTTGTTATGAAAACTATAAATAGTATTAAAAGTATTGATAATGTAATTACCGCATATTCAATAGATAAAAACACCTTAAAGTCTAAAGACTTTTTAATATTTTAAACATGAAAGACTACAAAAAAACAAAAATAGTTGCAACCTTAGGTCCAGCAATAGACACTAAAGAAAAGATGAAAGAGTTGGCAATTGCAGGTGTCAACGTTTTTAGAATTAATTTTTCTCATGCAGATTACGAAGTTGTAAAACAAAATGTGCTAAGAATTAGAGAAATTAATGAAGAAGAAGGCTTTAATGTTGCAATTTTAGCAGATTTACAAGGACCAAAACTTCGAGTTGGAGTTATGGAAGAAAATGTCATCTTAAAAGATGGAGACTTCTTTACTTTTACTACAGAAAAGTGTATTGGTAACAACCAAAAAGCATTTATGACGTACCAACGTTTTCCTAAAGACGTAAAAGTTGGTGAAAACATTATGGTAGATGATGGTAAATTACGTTTTGAAGTAGTTTCTACAGATAAAGACAAAGAAGTTGTTGTAAAAGTTATAGTTGGTGGACCTTTACATTCTAAAAAAGGAGTAAACTTACCAAACACAGCTATTTCTTTACCCGCTTTAACAGAAAAAGATAAAGAAGATGCCGTTTTTGCTTTAGGCTTAAACGTAGATTGGATGGCACTTTCTTTTGTAAGAACACCAGAAGATTTAAGAATGTTACGCGATTTAATCGATGAGCATTCAGATTATAGAGTACCCGTAATTGCTAAAATTGAAAAACCAGAAGCAGTTGCAAATATAGACGCTTTAATTCCTTTTTGTGATGGTTTAATGGTTGCCCGTGGAGATTTAGGAGTAGAAATTCCTATGCAAGACGTTCCATTAATTCAGAAGAAATTAGTAAGACGTGCAAAGAGAGCAAGAATTCCTGTAATTATTGCAACTCAAATGATGGAAACAATGATTGATAACCCTGTTCCAACTAGAGCAGAAGTAAATGACGTTGCCAATTCTATTATGGATGGAGCAGATGCAGTAATGTTATCTGGAGAAACTTCTGTAGGGAAACACCCTTTAAAAGTAATTCAGAAAATGTCTGAAATCATTAAAGCAGTTGAAAACTCTAGAATGATTAAAGTACCACATGAAGCACCACATATTAGAACAAATAGATTTATAACAAAATCAGTTTGTCATCACGCAGCTTTAATGGCAAATGATATCGATGCAACCGCAATTTCTACTTTAACAAATAGTGGTTATACAGCATTCCAAATTTCAGCATGGAGACCACAAGCTAAAATATTAGCATTTTCATCAGAAAGAAGAATTTTAGGAAAACTAAACTTACTTTGGGGTGTTAAAGCTTTTTATTACGATAAAAACTTAAGTACAGATGATACTGTTGTAGATATTAACAAAATATCTAAAGAAAAAGGATTTGTTAAAGAAGGAGATTTAATGATTAACCTTACTTCTATGCCAGTTGAGGCTAAAGGAATGGTGAACACTTTAAGAGTTTCTGAAATAGAATAAATACCTATAAAATAATATTTTATAAAGCATCTTGAGAAATCAGGATGCTTTTTTTTGCTTTAAATTTAAAAGTATAGTTTCTTTAGAAGCTGTTTCCTGCTTTCCACTGTATCTTTTTAATATGTCATTGCGCAGTTTTCTTTTTTATAAACTATGGCAATCTCTTAATTAAAATAGATTTCACTTGCTTAGCAAGGTATTAAAAAGGATGCCGTTTCAATCAGGGCTAAACTTGTTTGGTTGCTATTTGTTATTCTTTAAAACAAAAGGAAGCCTAATTATCTGTATTTCTTTTAAACATCTTTTTATAAAGAAATTAATAATTAAACAAATTACAATTAGTGCAATTAGTAAAATCATTTTTTTTTTTTGATTAATAATATATTTATAAATCTTAAATAATACCCGTAGACTTAAAAATACAAATGCAGTTGCATACTTATATACATTATGAATAAAACTCTTTAAAATGGCTTTATATAGAGTGTAAAGGAGTAAAAGTAGCTTCCATAAGCAAGAAGAAAACCTACCAGATAATAGTACAACCCGTATAAAGGCATTAACCTTTTAAAATTGAATCTATTAATATTTTCTTTTTTCTCTAAAATGGTTAAATGGACATCGTTTGGTATTATTTTTTAAATGAAACAGCGCATTTTTAATTAAAAATACAGTTTTTGATGTTTTTTGTCTCGATAAAATGTAGGTTTTAAATTAGAAAAACTTCAATACATAACTCTAAAAAATTATAAGTACAGATATAAGAGAAGAAAAGTTTTTCGTTTAATTATTTGATAAATAAGTATCTATAAAAGTATGAAATAAAAAAAAACTTTATGTAATTGTTGCATAAAACAGAAAAAACAGTAAATTTAAGAGAACCAAAAAATAAAATTACTATGGCAATTAAAAGCTTTCAAGGAAAAAGAGATACAAGTCAGGGAAAAGAGGATGCACAAATTTTAGTGTCTGATTATATGACCAAAAAATTGATAACTTTTAAAGCAGAGGATACGTTAGATCATGTAATTGTACAATTAATTACACATAAAATTTCTGGTGGACCTGTTGTAAATGATCAAAATGAATTGATTGGTATTATTTCTGAAACAGACTGTATTAAACACATTTCTGAAAGTAAATACTACAATATGCCTTCTGATGTTAACAATACGGTAGGTAAATATATGGTAACTGATGTTGATACGATTGATAAAAACACGAATATTTTTGATGCAGCTTTCAAATTTATTAGTTCTCACAGAAGAAGATTTCCTGTGGTAGATAACGGAAAATTAATTGGTCAAATTAGTCAAACCGATGTGTTAAAAGCTGCAATAAGTGTAAAAGGTAATACCTGGAATAGTTAAAACCTTTTTTTAGATTTAATATTTGGTAAATCTGTAATAATTAATTTTTGTTTATCAGAACTTTCTAGTTCGGCTATTTTAGAATACGAATAGCCTTCTATGGGTTCTTTTAAGCTTTTCCACTTTGTAATATTTTTAACAGTAATTTCTCCTTCAATTTTTATAAAAGCTTAAGTATAACGTAAGGTTGCAATTAATATTAGCTTTTACTCTTTTCTAATTAATAAAAAAGTCTCATTTTCTAAAGGCAAATAACCTTCATTGTAAACGTAAAAATAAGTATTTCCAGTTTTTGTTTTGTAAATAGAGGTAAAGAACTGAAAATCGAATCCTTTATCGTACAATTTGGTTCTGGTTACTTTTGTTTTACCGGTTGTATTTAATTCTGATAAAATTTTGTAATTTTTTCTAAGTCGATTGTTAATATTTCTAATGAGGTTTTTACTGTCTTTGTTAACACGATTGTTGTACGCGTTTCTACAATAATCTGAACAGAATTTCTTATCAATTCTACCTTTAACAACTTCATCACACTCTAAACATTTTCTACTTTCCATAGTTTTCTTTCTTTAGTTCGTACCAATTTACCAGCTCATTATCTTCTTTAAATTCGTTTACAAATTGCAAACCAATTTTTTGTAAAATTTTATTAGAACCAATATTTCCAATTTCTGCAGCACCATAAATAATGTCTAAGTTCATGGTTTTAAAACCATATTCTAAACAAGCAATGGCAGATTCTAAACCGTATCCATTTTTCCAATATTTCGGAATGAAGCGATAGCCAATATCAATAAAATCTTGAAAACCATTTAAGCTTTCTTTTGCTCCTTTATTTAGTTTTAAACCAGACCAACCTATAAAATTACCTGAAGATTTTTCTATAACAGCAAACCGACCAATACCATTTTCTTTATACTGTTTTAGAATAAATTTAATCATTCTTTTTGCTTCTTCTTTCGTTTTAATTGTCTTTTTCCCTAAATATTTATGAACTTTTGGGTTAGAATCTAACTCAAACATTCCTTCTACATCAGTTATTCTAAATTCTCTAAGAAGTAGTCTTTCTGTTTCTAAATGAAATTTCATAAGGTAAATATACTTAATTTTTATCCGTTTACAAACGACTACAAGTAATTACAACCGAAAGTAATTGTTTTGTAACCGAATAAAGTTGCAATGGTGTCGCAACTTTGCAGAGTCAAAACGAATTGACAAAAACAAATTATAAATCTGCATTCCATAAAAATGCATAAAAACTTATCTTATGAATACGTTAAGAAACAAAGTACAGTTAATTGGTAGATTGGGGCAAGATCCAGAAATAGTAACTTTTAAAGATGGTAATAAAATGGCTAAATTTTCTATGGCTACAGATGACAGTTACAAAGACAAAGCAGGTAATAAAGTAGAGCGTACTTATTGGCATAATATTGTTATTACTGGTGGCTTGGTTAAGGTAGTAGAAAACTATGTAAATAAAGGGCAAGAAATTGCGGTTGAAGGAAAGTTAACAAATAAATCTTATGATACTAAAGAAGGAGAAAAAAGATATATTACAGAAATTATGGTGAATGAATTATTGCTCTTGGGAGCTAAATAATTTACATAGAAAGAGGCTGTCTAGAAAGTATTGAACTTTTTAGATGGTCTTTTTAAATTAGATGTTTACGTTGTTAGAATTAAGAACTTTTGTTTGTAATTTTTTTACCTGTCATTTCATTGACTGTAATTCTAAAAACAATTGGAATTTTTTTAAGGGTACTTTTGTTAGAGAAATCGCTGATACAATGCAAATCTCTGTGTTCCTTTTTTAAAATTAGTGCTTTAATACCCTCGGTAAAATCGTGCAAATATTTTTTTGCTACAGAACCAGATAGTTCTTCATAGACACCATGCACTAATACAGAATTACACGTATTGCCGTCTGCTTTTTCTAAAACCTGTAGAGAAACTTTTCTATAATTTCTCATTGCCTTTGTTTTATGACCTTCTTCAGAATAGCCAACAATGCTTTTTTTCTTGTCAAAAAAATAGGTCATGGGTACAATAAAAGGTCTTTCTATATAAATATAGCTCAGTTGCCCTATATAGTTATTTTCTAATATGTTTATGCATTCACTCTCTTTTAAATTAGTTGTCATGATGCTGGTTTTTAGTTAAAACAAGTACCTAATCTAATTAAAGTTAATTAGATAAAATATGATATATATCAGTTTAATGATTTTTTAACTATTATAGATTTTAAATTATAAGGTTTAGATGTGTTAAAAATCTTAAAAGATGAAGTATAAAAGCTGAAATAAGGAACTCTTTTTTACAAGAAATTATTTTCGAATTTTATTCGTTTTGGTAAAACCTGAGTTTATTTTGTAAATTGGTTATTTCTTTTTTTAAAGAATCTACTTGGTTTAATAAGTTATAAATTACATCTACACCTTCTAAGTTTATGTTTAAATCATAATGCAAACGAATCATTTTTTCAACTTCTGTTATTTGAGTAACTTTAATATAATGATCATCATTTTCTACAATAACCTCTATTAATTCATACTCTTTTAATTCATTTATAAAAGCTGTAGGAATGCTGTAGTGGGCACAAAACTGCTGAATAGATATTAAATTTTGAGTTTCCATATTTAGCGTTGTTTTTGTAATTCTTTAATTAATGCTATTTCTTTTTCGTTTAATTTAGTTGGTGTTTTAAGTTGATAAGTGATATATAGATCTCCAAACTGCCCCTCTTTTTTATATTTAGGAAATCCTTTTTCTTTTAACTTTACTTTGGTTCCGTTTTCTGTTTCTGGCTTAATGGTTAGTTTTACTTTTCCATCAAAAGTATCAACCGTTAATTGTCCGCCTAAAAGAGCGGTATATAAATCTAGATCTACATCAATATAAAGATTGTCTTTGTCTCGTTTAAATTTTGTATTATTTACAATAGAAAACTGAATGTATAAATCGCCATTCGGACCACCATTTACACCTTTTCCTCCATGCCCTTTTATTTTGATTACTTGTCCGTTTTCTACACCAGCCGGAATTGTAATTCTAATGTTTTTTCCATTAACAGTAATTACCTGTTTTTGTGTTTTGTAAACATCGTTTAAATTTAGTTGAATTTCAGAATTGTAATCTTGCCCTCTAAATTTAGCATTCGTTCTTCTTCCTGAAGAAGCACCACCAAACATGTCACCAAACATATCAGAAAAATCTTCTTGAGAATACCCACCTTGATTACTTTGAGACCTACTTTGGTGTTCTTGCTGTCTTTGTTTTTCTTGTTCGTAAGCTTCTCCGTTTTGCCAATGCTCTCCATATGCATCGTATTTTTTACGATTTTCTGGATTGCTTAAAACTTCATTTGCTTCGTTAATTTCTTTAAAGCTCTTTTCGGCAGTTTTATCATTCGGGTTTAGATCTGGATGGTATTTTCGTGCTAATTTTCTGTAAGCTTTTTTAATATCAGCTTCAGAAGCACTTTTGGTAATTCCTAAAATTTTATAATAATCTATAGAAGCCATCAATTAAGGTGTTTAAAAAGTAATATACGTATTTTTTTTAATTTGGTTGTGAACAACAACTTAGTTAAAATACTACTTAAATTTATTATTTTTCAAGTTCTAAACTTAGTTTTGCAACCAATTTTAATTCAGATTTATTTAAATCTGCAACAGAAGCAGCAATTTTGGTTGCTGTTTTTATAATTAGATTTTTTATCTCTTTGGTAAATAAAGAAGGATGTTCTTTTTTAAAATCGATAAACTCATTGTAGCAAGTTTCTGAATTTAAAAAACTTTCATTGTTTAACCAATCGAAAACAGTTTCTATTTGATAGGCTGCATCCGAATGAAAATCATCATCTACAGGATCTATTTTAGTCCATTTGTCTTTTACTATTTTTTTTAAAACATTAAATTCTACTTCTTCTACAATGTTATCTGCAGCTGCAATTGCGAAAAATAATTTACCTAAGTTTTCATAAAAAGAAATAATTGTGTTTTGTGATGGTTTCATAATTAAGAATTTATGAATATGAGTAAAGTTATATAATTATGAGTTACATAATTATGATATTAGTCATAAAATGTTATAATTTCAATATAAAATGTAGTATTTTTAATCTTTGTTTAATTAGATAATTTATTACCAAATGCTAAGTAAAGATCGGGATGTTTTTAATGTGCTTTTTGAGGCTGTATCAGAGGGAGTTGTTGTAGTAAACGATAAACAAAACATAGTTTCTGTAAATTCATCTGTAGAGAGAATGTTTGGTTATAACCCAGAAGAACTCATAAATAAACCACTTAATATTTTAATCCCTAAAAATTATCACGCAGGTCACGGAGCCCATTTTAAGGGTTTTATGAAGAACAAAGAAAAAAGGCAGATGGGCAACGGGAGAGACTTGTATGGAGCCCGAAAAAATGGCGCTATTTTTCCGTTAGAGGCAGGTTTAAATCCGTTCCAAATTAATGGACAAACTTTTATAATGGCTCTGGTAATCGATATTTCTGTTAGAAAGCAACAAGAAGAAGAAATACATCAATTAAATAATGAGTTAGAAAAAAAGGTCTGTGAGCGAACAAAAGAATTAAGTAAAACAGTTCATGAATTAAAGGTTGTAAACATTGAATTAGATGAAGAAAACCATAAAAGAATAGAAGCAGAGACTAAAATTAAAGATGCTTTAAAAAAGGAAAAAGAACTTAATGAATTGAAGACGAAGTTTTTATCGTTAGTTTCTCATGAGTTTAAAACACCTTTAAGTGGTATTTTAACGTCTACAATGCTTTTAGGGAAATATAAATTGGCAGAACAACAAGAAAAAAGAGATAAGCATTTAGAAACCATTACCAATAAAGTACATTATTTAAATAATATTTTAAATGATTTTTTATCGGTAGAAAAGCTAGAAACGGGTAAGATAAATTACAACTTTCATACGTTTAGATTAAGTAAGGTTGTAGATGAGGTAATTTATAATGCAAACATGCTTTTAAAAGAAGGCCAAAGAATTAAATATCCAGAAGATATAGATGAAATTTCTTTAACACAAGATGAAAAAACCATCGCCTTGGCATTATCTAATTTAATAAACAATGCTATTAAATACTCGCCAGAAAATTCTGAAATAGATATTAAAATAAAGCAAGATAATACAGTTACTACTATTAAAATAAAAGATCATGGAATTGGTATTCCTAAAGCCGATCAAAAAAATATATTTAACCGTTATTTTAGAGCAGAAAATGCATTATTAACGGAAGGAACCGGAATTGGTTTAAATATTATTAAAAGTCATTTACAAAATTTAGGAGGAACGATTACTTTTGAAAGTGAAGAGAATATAGGATCTACTTTTACATTGAAGGTTATTAACAAAGCAATATGAAAAAAATACTATTAATTGAAGATGATGTAGTTTTAAGGGAAAACACATTAGAACTTTTAGAATTATCAAACTATGAAGTTACGAGTGCTGCTAACGGTAAAATAGGAGTACAATTAGCTAAAAAAATGGTGCCAGATATTATTGTTTGTGATATCATGATGCCAGAGTTAGATGGTTATGGTGTTTTAGAAGCTTTAACGAATAACGAAATAACCCAACACATTCCGTTTATCTTTTTATCAGCAAAAACAGAAAGAAGAGATGTTAGAAAAGGAATGGATTTAGGAGCAGACGACTATATAACCAAGCCTTTTAATGAAGATGAGTTAATAAGTGCTATAGAAAGTAGATTGGCAAAAGCAGCGATACTAAAAGATCGTAGAGAAACCAAAGTAGTAATACCAGAAGAAGTAGAAGACATTAGAAGTCTTAATGACTTAAAAAATTATTTTGAAGATAATGGAGAAACTTTTACTTTTTTAAAAGATGCAAGCATTTATAAAGAAGGGAATAACTCTAATTATATTTATTTAATAAATAAAGGACTTATAAAATGCCATAAGCTAGATGAACAAGGAAAACAACTTACAACTGCTTTATATAAAGAAGATGATTTGTTTGGTTATACTTCTTTTTCTCAAAATTTAGCATATCAAGAATCTGCAACGGCAATTCAAAAAACCGAATTAGTAGGGCTTTCTAAAAAAACATTAACAGGTGTTTTAAATAAAAACCATAAAGTAACATTAGAGTTAATAGAATTGTTAACAGAAGACTTGGCAGTTGTAAAGGACCAACTTTTGCAAATGGCGTATAGTTCTGTGAGTAAAAAAACTGCTAAAACAATTTTAATGTTTGCAGAAAAGTTAAATAGAAAACCAGAAGATCATATAAAAATTTCTAGAAACGATTTAGCAAGTGTTGCCGGTATTGCAACAGAAACGTTAATAAGAACAATGTCTAGTTTTAAGAAACAAGGTTTAATAGAAATAGAAGGTAGAACTATTAGAATTTTAGACTTAGAGAAACTTAAAGAAATTTGCTAAAAAGAAAGCAAATAAGGTCAATATGACCGATATCATTTTTTAAAAAGTATTGTAGCAATAAATTTGTCTTTTATATAAAAGATGAATTTAAATGAAAGCTATTTTACTCCCTACAGATTTTTCAGACAATTCTTGGAATGCTATTGAGTATGCTTTAAACTTTTATAAGCACACTACGTGCCATTTTTATTTGTTACATGTTAATCGATTAAATAACGTTGTAATAGACGATTATTTATATGATGATACGCAAGAAATTGTAATAGATGTAAATGTAGAAAATGCAAAAAAACAACTAAAAGAACTTCAGCAAAAAATAGCAATAAATTTTAATAATAACAAAAATCATAAATTTTATACTTTAACAGACGATAATTTTTTTATAGAATCTATAAGACAGCATGTAGATAAAAAAAAAATAGATGTTATTGTTATGGGTACAAAAGGAGCTAGTGGTTTTCCGGGCTATATTACTGGGAGTAATACGGGAGATGTTATTACAAAGGTAAAATGTACAACTTTAGTTGTGCCAGAAAATGCTACATTTAAGAAAATTGAAGAGGTTGCGTTTCCTACCGATTTTTCATTATGTAATGAATTACAGATTTTAGAGCCGATAACAGAAATTTTAGAAGAAAAAAAATCGTCTTTACGGGTTTTAAATATCAGTAAAAAAGTGACTGCTTTAAATGAAGATCAGCAAAAAAGTAAAGAATTATTAGAAGATTACCTCTATAATTACATACATAGTTTTCATTTTTTAACAAATAAAAAAGTAGAAGATGCTGTGCAATGTTTTGTAAATAGTAGAAATATAGATATGATTGTTATGGTGGCAAAAAACCTTAATTATTTTCAGCAAATATTATTTCATACCAAAGTAACGGAAATAAGCTATCACACCGATGTTCCTTTTTTAGTACTGCATGAATAAAAACAATATGTTATGGATAATTCAATTTTTTTAGCAAAGTTTTGGGGTTATTATTTACTTATTTTTTTCGTTATACTAAGCTTTAATCCTAAAAGGATTAGGCAAATATTTAATGATTTAGAAGATCAAAAATTTCTGATTATTTTTTCTTTTTTAGCCATTATTATTGGGTTGATAAATATTCTATTCCATAACATTTGGGAGCCTAATTGGAAACTTATAATTACCCTAATTGGTTGGTCTTCATTACTTATAGGATTATCGCTCTTTAGTATTCCGAAGCGAACCATACATTGGTTAAAACTTGTAAATATTAGATTTGTACAGGCAGTATATACACTACTTTTTCTAATAGGTTTGTATCTATTAAATATTGCATATGCTATTATAATAATTTAATTAAAATGGATTATCTTAGAACTACATACGAAACGATAGGTTTCAATAATTTTTTTATTAATAACTAAAAACACCATAAAGATGAAAATGGATATTCAATTTGTTAACATGTCTACAAGTGAAACGATGGAAGCTTATACTGAAAATAAGCTAGATGGTTTGGTTAAAAAATTCGAAACAATTATTAAAGCAAATGTGTTTTTTAAAAAAGAAAACGATTCTAAAAACAAAGGTGTAATTTGTGAAATAGAATTAAGTGCACCAGGACCAAGATTATTTGCTTCTTCTAATGAAAAAAATTACGAACTTGCTGTTAAAAACACCATTTCAGATTTAGAAAAACAATTAAATAAGAGAAAAGCAATTACAAAACCTTATTTGTAAAGACAGATAAATGCTCGGTTAAATTATTATCAGGCTAATAAAGACTTTTTTTAGTCTGATAATAATTCTGCAACAAATGTGCTTTATCTTTCTGATAGATATTTAACTCTTTACTAAGGAGAATCTAAGAAATTTAGAGGTTCATTTTATACTTAAAAAAAATACAATATTCTATTTTAAAACCATACAGATAAAATAAGCCTATATCTAAACCTTCCTTCTTGGTAATCATGAAATAGGATATGTAATTTAGAATTTATTAAAAATAAGAATCATGAAAAATATACTTTTACCTACAGATTTTTCCGATAATTCATGGAATGCAATTCAATATGCAATTCAATTGTTGAAGGATGAAAAATGTAATTTTTTTATAATGAATACGTATACACCAGTAATTTATGATGTAGAGTATATGAACCCAGATGTTGAAGGTTTTAATTTAATTGATGTAGTAAAAAACACATCAGAGATAGAACTTAATAAACTTCAACAAAAAATTGAAAGTCAATTTAAAAACCCAAATCACACGTATCGTAAAGTAGCTTCATTTAATACTTTAACAAATGAGATAGAAGAGTTGCATAAAAAACATGTAATGGATCTTATTGTAATGGGAACTAAAGGAGCAACGGGTTTAACAGAAATTTTATTTGGCTCTAACACCGTGCATATTATTAAAAATGCAAAATGCCCCGTGTTGGCAATACCAAGTAATTATGCTTTTGAAGCTCCTAATGAAATATTATTTCCTTCGGATTATGAAGTTTCTTTTAATGAAAAACAAGTAGAACAAATTGTAGATATTGCCCTTTCTAATAATTCTAAAGTAAATATTATAAACACTAATTATGGCGATGATTTATCTAAAAATCAATTAGAAAATCAACAAAAATTAAATAAAATATTAAAAAATGTTACCCATTTATTTTATAGTGTAAGCAACCAAAGTGTAACAGGAGCAATTTCTGAATTTCAATTAAAAATGCGAATTAATCTATTAGTTATGATTAATAATAAGCATTCTTTTTTCGAAAATCTATTTTTTAAATCAACAATTAGTCAAATAGGTTTTCACCTAAATGTACCCTTCTTAGTAATTCCTTCAGGAGAAAAAACAAACTAATTTAGATGATATTAATCATTTTATAAGCTTGTTTTTTAAGGTAAATTAGTGGTAGGTAAATTTTATAGAGTAGAATTTAATACTATTTATTATGAAAATAAAACATGTAAATACAAACTATATAGAGTGGTTAAGTGCAGAAGAAATGCATAATGATTCTAAAGAGTGGCGTTTAGAGCTAGAGTTTTTAAATGATGAATATCTTTTTTTTGAAGACTTAATAAAATGGAATACCCTTCAACTAATCGATTTTCAACCTTACGCTAAAAGTAAAGAAACTATAGAAAAATTAAGTAATTCTATAAAAATCAATAATCAGTTAATTCAATTGGTTAGAAAACATGAAAATAGTCTTCAGGTTCTAATTGATGGAATTAATGTATCTAAAGAAGAAGCTTATAAGAAAGAACATAAAACACTTCTTATTTTATTTAAAAATCACTTAAAAGAACACAGAGAGTTTAAACTAAATTTATTTGATACTTTAAAAAAGATCAAAAAAGTAGAAAAACAAAAAAGAATTATAGATGTAGAATAAGTAAAATAGTAAGATAAAGCTGTGTAAAATTGATTTGTAAAAGTTGAATCCGCCCTTTTTAGGGCGGATTATTTTTTTATATAAACTAATATTTACGACTCAAAGCGCTTGTAATTAACTGTTTGTGATGTGTTTTTGTTAAAGTAATCCTAAAACATATTCATTTAAGATCTAGTTAAAATAACAAAAGTAATTTTTTGTAACTTCCAACTTTAATTTTAAACAGACTTTCTATGCCAAATTATACACTTCATATTAACGGAACAGCACGTAAAGTATCTGCAGATGCAGACACACCATTGTTATGGATTTTAAGAGATGAATTCAATTTAGTAGGCACAAAGTTTGGGTGCGGCATTGCACAATGTGGTGCTTGTACAGTTCATATAGACGGTGTTGCAACAAGAAGTTGTCAAATGCAAGTTTCTATTTTAGATGATGTAAAAATAACTACTATAGAAGGATTGTCTACTGATGGAAAACACCCAGTACAAGAAGCTTGGAAAGAGATTGATGTACCACAATGTGGATATTGCCAAGCAGGACAAATAATGACTGCTTCTGCATTTTTATCAGAAAACAAAAACCCTTCAGAAGAAGAAATTAGAGAGGCCATGCACGGTAATATTTGTAGATGTGCTTCTTATAATAGAATTGAAAAAGCAGTAAAAGTTGCTGCAAATAAAATGTCTTAATCATAAAACTACTTCACAAAATGGAATCTATATCAAAGAATAATTTTAGCAGAAGAAACTTTTTAAAGGCATCAGTTTTAGCAAGTGGTGGTTTATTAATTGGGTTTAATTTACTAACAGCTTGCAAGCCAGAAGCAGTAATGCCTGTAGATATTGAAAATTTAAACTTTAATGATTTTAATGCGTTTATTAAAATTTCTGATGACGGCTATGTCACTATTTTTTCACCAAATCCAGAAATAGGGCAAGGTGTAAAAACAGCAATGCCAATGCTTATTGCAGAAGAGTTAGATGTAGATTGGAGTAAAGTTAACGTTGCTCAAGGAAATCTAGACACTAATAATTTTACCAGACAATTGGCTGGTGGAAGTCAATCTATTCGCTTTGGTTGGGATGCTTTAAGACAAACAGGAGCAACTACTAAACAAATGTTGGTAAATGCTGCTGCTGCAAAATGGAATGTAGATGCAAGTACGTGTAAAGCATCAAAAGGAATTATAACCAATGCAAATGGAGATACATTAGGCTATGGAGATGTTGTAAAAGAAGCAGCATTATTAGAAGTGCCAGAGAATGTAAAATTAAAAGAGGCTAAGGATTATACTATTATTGGTCAAGAAATTGTAAATGTAGATATTGATAAAATTATTACCGGAAAACCACTTTTTGGATTAGATTACAAAACAGATGCAATGGTAATTGCAACTGTTTTAAGACCACCAGCTTTCGGGCAAATATTAGAAAGTTTTGATGCTACAGCCGCAAAAAAAGTAAAAGGTGTAATTGATGTTATTACAATTGGAGATAAAGTAAGAAAGTATATTGCGTCTGGTAAAGAAAACTGGACATTTACCATGTCTGAAACAGATAAAGTAGTGGTTATTGCAGAAAATACTTGGGCAGCAATAAAAGGTAAAAAAGCAATTACTGCAGTTTGGAAAGTAGATAGTAAATTAGAATCTACAGAAAACCATGATGTAGTTTTAACGGATATTTTAGACGGAGAAAAACTAGATATAAGAAGAGAAGATGGAGATATAAAAAAGGCTTTTGCATCTGCAGATAAAGTGATAGAAAAAACATATCATTCACCTTTTTTACCACACAATTGTATGGAACCTATGAATTTTTATGCTGATGTTACATCAGAAAAAATACATTTAGCAGGACCTGTACAAACACCAGAATTTGCAGCAAAAGTAGTTGCAGATTTGTTAGATTTTGATGTAGAAAAAATCTCGTTAGAAATGACCAGAATGGGTGGTGGTTTTGGTAGAAGATTGTACGCAGATTTTGTGTATGAAGCTGCAGAAATATCTAATGCCATTAAAAAACCTGTTAAATTGGTTTCTACTAGAGAAGATGATATGACAACAGGTGTTTACAAACCTGCTGTAAAATATAGAATAAAAGCCGCTTTAAAAGACGGAAAAGTAACTGGTTATCATTTAAAAGAAGCTGCTGTAAATGTAAATATGTATGGATTAATTCCTAATTTTTTTCCCGCAGGATGCATCCCTAATTATAAAGTAGAAACGGCCAGTTATAATAGCAACATTACAACGGGAGCTTGGAGAGCGCCTTATACAAACTTTTTAGCGTTTGCAGAACAAAGTTTCTTTGATGAATTAGCATCAGAATTAAATGTAGATACCATTCAATTACGTTTAGATTTATTACAGAATGTAAAAGGAACTACAGATGAAAAAATAGAATATTCTGGGCAAAGAATGGAAGATACTATTAAATTAGTGAGAGAAAAGGGAAATTGGGGTAAAAAAGAAGAAGGTGTTTACCAAGGTTTTTCTGCTTATTATAGCCATAATACACATGTTGCCGAAATTGCAGAAATTGTATTAAAAGAGGGGCTACCTGTTGTTAAAAAAGTAATTGTTGCGGTAGATTGTGGTATTGTTGTAAACCCTACAGGTGCAAGAAACCAAGTAGAAGGTGGTGTTTTAGACGGAATAGGGCATGCCATGTATGCAGATTTCTCTTTTAAAGACGGAAAACCCAATGCTAAAAACTTTGATACCTATCGTTTAATTAGAATGCAAGAAACGCCAAAAGTAGAGGTGCATTTTGTACAAAATGATTTATCGCCTACAGGGTTAGGAGAACCAGGTTTACCTCCTGCTGGTGGTGCTGTTGCTAACGCTATTAACGTAGCTTTAGGAAAAAGAATTTATAAACAGCCTTTTATTAACGAATTAAAAAAGAGCACTATTTTAGGCTAACTTACTAGCAATATTAAATTAAAATTGAGTTTTGATAAAAATGAAAATCGCTAAAAACAAATGAATGTTTTAGCGATTTAACAAAAGTGAGGGTAACTTTTATTTGTTAAAAAGTATAGGGATTTCTTAACATGTTACTTCTCTAATATTTTATAGGGATTATATTAACGTTCTGCTAAATTAGTTAATTGTTTGATATTAAGTATTTTAATTAGTTAAGGTGAAGAAAATGTTCTTTGAGCTGTTTGTAATTATCGATAAATAGTTGAACTATAAGTGTAATTTATGAATAAAAATCTATTTTATATAAAAAAACTTCCTTTAAAATTAAAATAGCATTTTCTTTCTTATTTAAAACTTTAAAAAAGAATAGTATTATGTGATTTCTATCTTTGTAGGAAAGATATACCATAAAAAAAAGTCGCTTTAAGCGACTTTTTTTATTATATAAATAAGCTTGTGTTAACTAACTTGTTGTCCGTTTTTAACTGCTTTTGTAGGTTCTACAAATGCAAGTTTACCATCTGGTGTATCTGTCATTAAAATCATTCCTTGGCTTTCTACACCTCTAATTTTTCTTGGTGCTAAGTTTACCAAAACAGAAACTTGCTGACCAATAATATCTTCTGGAGAGAAGCTTTCTGCAATACCAGAAACAATAGTTCTTGTATCAATACCAACATCAACCTTTAATTTTAAAAGTTTTTTAGTTTTTGCAACCTTTTCTGCCTCTAAAATAGTACCAATTCTAATATCTAGCTTGGTGAAATCTTCAAACTCAATTGTTTCTTTTTGAGGCTCTAAAACTTTATTTTCTTGCTCGTTAGCAATTTTAGTTGCTTCTAATTTTTCAACCTGAGCATCAATCGTTTTATCTTCAATTTTAGAAAACAACAATTCGGCTTTGTTTATTTGATGCGTTGCTGGTAATAAAACATCTTTTTCGGTAATATCTAACCAAGAAAGGGCATCATCAATATTTAAAATTCCTTTTAATTTATCTGAAGTAAACGGTAAAAATGGTTTAGAAACTACGGCCAATGCTGCAGAAATTTGCAAAGCAACATACATAATTGTATGTACACGTTCTGCGTCTACTTTAATCACTTTCCAAGGCTCTTCATCCGCTAAATACTTGTTACCAAGTCTAGCTAAGTTCATTAATTCTTGGCTTGCTTCTCTAAAGCGATATCTTTCAATAGATTTTCCAATAATATTCGGAAACTCTTTTACAGCAGCTAAAACATCTTCATCTACTTCTGTAAAATCATTTGCAGCAGGTACAATCCCTTCGTAATATTTGTTTGTTAAAACTACAACTCTATTAATAAAGTTACCAAAAATAGCAACCAATTCGTTGTTGTTTTTTTTTTTTTTT
>NZ_WTLD01000003.1:236699-386361 GCF_011379025.1 Polaribacter sp. 11A2H | reverse complement strand
CGTAATATTTGTTTGTTAAAACTACAACTCTATTAATAAAGTTACCAAAAATAGCAACCAATTCGTTGTTGTTTTTTGCCTGAAAATCTTTCCAAGTAAAATCGTTGTCTTTACTTTCTGGAGCGTTTGCTGTTAAGGTATAACGCAAAACATCTTGCTGATCTGGAAATTCTTCTAAATACTCGTGCAACCAAACTGCCCAATTTTTAGAAGTAGATAATTTATTTCCTTCTAAATTTAAGAATTCATTTGCAGGTACATTATCTGGTAAAATATAATCTCCGTGTGCTTTTAACATCGCCGGGAAAATAATACAGTGAAAAACAATATTATCTTTCCCTATAAAATGAACCATTTTAGTATCATCTTTTTTCCAGTAATCTTCCCAATTTTTGCCTTCTCTTGCTGCCCATTCTTTAGTAGATGAAATGTAGCCAATTGGCGCATCAAACCAAACATAAAGTACTTTTCCTTCGGCATCTTTTAAAGGAACCGGAATTCCCCAATCTAAATCTCTCGTTACCGCTCTTGGTCTTAAACCATCTTCTACCCAACTTTTTACTTGTCCGTAAACATTAGGTTTCCAATCTTTTTTATGTCCTTCTAAAATCCACTCACGTAAAAATGCTTCATGTTTATCTAAAGGTAAAAACCAGTGTTTTGTTTCCTTTAAACTTGGTACATTTCCTGTAATTGAAGATTTTGGGTTTATTAAATCTGTTGCGTTATGGCTTGTTCCGCAGTTTTCACATTGGTCTCCATAACTTTCTTCGAAACCACATTTTGGGCAAGTTCCAACCACAAATCTGTCTGCTAAAAATTGGTTTGCTTCTGCATCGTATAATTGTGCCGATACTTCTTCTATAAACTCACCATCATTATACAGCTTAGTGAAAAAATCTGAGGCAGTTTCATGATGAATTTTAGAGGAAGTTCTCGAATAATTATCAAAAGAAATACCAAAATCTTCGAAAGATTTTTTAATAATTCCGTGATATTTATCGATAATAACTTGCGGAGAAACACCTTCTTTTTTCGCTCTCATTGGTATAGCAGCACCATGTTCATCCGAACCAGAAATGTAAGCAACGTCATTACCTGTTAAACGTAAATAACGTGCGTAAATATCTGCAGGAACGTAAACACCTGCTAAGTGACCAATATGTATTGGACCATTTGTATATGGTAAAGCGGCAGTAATTGTATATCTTTTAGGAGCACTCATGTGTTCTATGTATTAATTGTGGACTGATTTTTGAAGTGCAAAAGTACGAAAAAGGGAGTTTTAAAAACCATTGAAAATTGATACATTTACCATAATAAGATTTTTAGACAATTATAATCCAGAAACCAGCGCTATTTTGAAGAAAAAAACACTTTTTACACTTTTATTTTTGATGATTTTATCATCTGTAAACGCACAAGACAAATTAAGTACACCAGCTTATTTACAAATAGGAGATACCATTGCCATTGTTGCACCTGCCGGAATTTTAAAACAATATAGAAAAGCAACTGTATTAAAAGCTGTAAAATTAGCGGAGAGTTGGGGTTTAAAAGTTGTTTTAGGTAAAAATTTATATAAGCAGAATAATCATTTTGCAGGAACAGATGTAGAACGATGTCAAGATTTTCAAGACGCGTTAGACAACCCAAATATTAAAGCAATTTGGGCTGCAAGAGGCGGTTATGGTTCTGTACGTATTTTAGATTTATTAGATTATACTAAGTTTAAACAACAGCCAAAATGGATTATTGGGTATTCTGATATTACTGCGTTTCACAACCATATTCATAATTTAGGTGTAGAAACTATTCATGGAATGATGGCAAGTAGTTTAGAGGAAAAACCAGAAGAAATAATTAAAACAATAGCTTCATTTAAGAAATCTTTATTCGGAGAAAAATTGAGTTATAAAATTCCTTCTTCAAAATATAATAGAACCAATTCTTTAAATATAATAGAAGGACAAATAATAGGAGGGAACTTGGCTATTTTAAGCTCTATGTTAGGATCTAAAAGTCAGTTAAATACGAATGGTAAAATTTTATTTATTGAAGAAATTGGCGAGTATAAATATTCCATAGATAGAATGCTGCAAAGTTTAAAACGTGCCGGGTATTTTACAAATGTAAATGCCGTAATTATAGGTAATATGTCTTCTATTAGAAAGAATTCTACCAAATGGGGAAGTGCTATAGAGCAATTAATTTTAGATGTTGTACCAGAAAATATTCCTGTTTTATTTGATTTTCCTGCAGGTCATGAAGCAGATAATAGAGCAATGATTTTTGGAAGGAAAGTTAAGTTGACTGTTGGTAGTAAGCAGTATTCTGTAGATTTTGAAGATTAAGTAAAGTGTTTACCATAAAGAAACAGCTCATAGATTTTTAAAACCTGTGAGGTCTTATTAACTATTATTATGTAAATTAACACATTGGCAAATCAAAACTATTTTTAAGACTTTATTGATTAGTAAAAACGGCCACTGAATACAGAAAACTAAAAAATGGCAGAACATAATGAACTTGGTAAAAAGGGAGAAAAATTAGCCATCGATTTTTTATTAAAAAACGACTATAAAATCCTAGAAACAAACTACCGCTATTTAAAAGCGGAAGTAGATATTATTGCTAAAAAAGGAGAAGTTTTAGCTGCTGTTGAGGTAAAGACAAGAAGTTCAGATTATTTTGAAGAACCACAAGATGCTGTAAAGGCTAAAAAAATTAAGTTATTAGTTTCTGCTATCGATTATTATGTGGTTGATAAAGATTTAGATGTTGAGGTTCGATTTGATATTATTGCTATCATCCATCAAAAAAATAAAACAAAAATTGAACATTTAGAAGATGCTTTTTTGCATTTCTAACATTTTTTGTCAATCTGAACTTGTTTCATAATCTTGTAATGATCAATTCAATTTTTTAGCTGAACATCGTAATCGTTTCATTTTAAAACTACTTTTTAGAACCGTAAGTTTTAGTTTTGTCTTATGATGAAAAAAAACTTTTGGGTGGGTGTTTTCTTAGGTGTTTTGGGCATTGTGCTTTTTTCTTCTAAAGCGGTAATGGTGAAGCTTGCATACAATTATAATGTAGATGCAATTACCATGTTGTTGTTAAGAATGCTGTTTTCTTTTCCGTTTTATGTAATTATAGCCTACGTATATCGAAATAAAAATAAAGAGACTAAAACTACAAAAAGCGATTATTATTGGATTGTATTTTTTGGTTTGGTTGGTTATTATCTAGCAAGCTACTTCGATTTTGAAGGTTTAACTTATATAAAGGCGAGTTTAGAACGTATTATTTTATTTGTGTACCCAACAATTGTAATTCTATTAAATAGACTTTTTTTTAAGCAACCGATTACTAAATTTCAAGCTTTAGCCATTTTTTTATCTTATTTAGGAATTGTAATTGCGTTTTCTGATGAAGTAGATGTTTCTGGAAATAACGTTTATTTAGGAGGTTTTTATGTGCTTTTAAGTGCCATAACCTATGCGTCTTATTTAGTTGGAAGTGGTTGGTTAATTCCTAAATTCGGGGTTGTAAAATTTACAGCCTATGCTATGCTAGTTTCCTGTTTTTGCGTGTTTATACACTTTAGTTTTATAGGTAAAACAGACTTGTTTAATTTGCCTTGGCAAGTATATAGTTTTGGACTTTTAATAGCTGTTTTTGCAACTGTAATCCCTTCGTTTTTGGTAAGTACTTCTATAAAAATGATTAGCTCGTCTAACTTTGCTATTGTTGCAGGTGTTGGGCCAATATCTACCATTATATTAGCGTCTTTTTTCTTAGGAGAAAGCTTAACTTTGTTGCAGTTTTTTGGCGCCTTTTTAGTAATTATTGGTATTGTTATAACCTCTTTAAAACAGGCTAAAAATAAGAAGTGATAGTATTACTTTAAAGCTTCTAAAAGGGCGTTTTTTAAATCTTTAATTTCAGATTTTTTACTGCCACTATCTATATAAGAAATTTTTCCTTTTTTATTGATGATAAAATAAGATGGATATACTTGTTGTTTGTTAAATTTCTGACTAACGTCCATCGCCGAATAGGCAATTTTAAATAGAAATGGATGTACTTTTAGTAACTTTTCTATTACAGGTTTTCTGTCTAAAGCAGGTGCGATAAATAGAATATCATCTCTTTTTTTAAACTCTTGTACTAGGTTATTTAATTTAGGAATATCTGTTAAACAAGGCATGCAAGAGGTAAACCAAAACTTAAAAACAACTACCTTTCCTTTAGTATCTTTATTTGTTAATTTAGTACCATCTGTAAGCCATAGCTTAAAGTCTGGAGCGGTATCATTAATTTTAAAAAATTGTTGACTTACCGCAGAGAAATGAATTGTAAAAATTAAAAAAGCGAATATTTTTTTTGCCATTACTTTTTAGCAAAAAACTGTTTTACATCTTTTAAATGTTCTGGTTTTGCAATTATTTTTTTGTTAGCATCTAGAATAAAATAACTAGGTGTAGAAACTACATTGTAAGTTCTAGCAATTTTATTCTGCCATTTATTTAAACCTAAAACATGATGCCAATTTGGTAATGTTTTTTTGAAACTACTCCAGCCATAACTATCATTTTCTAAAGAATACGCAATTACTTTTACCTTTTCATTTTCTTTTAAAAATGTATGTACTTGTGGTACTTCATTTAAACAATGAGAACAAGTAGTACTCCAAAAAATTAATAAATAATTTTCTGCTTCGTCTAATTTAGAAAGCGTTAATTGCTTACCGTCCTCTTTCCAAGAGAAATCTGGTGCAATTCTGCCTATTTCTGCAGCAAATAAGGCCTGTTTTTCTTCTTTAAAGCTTTTATCTTGAATGTTAGCGGGTAACTTAGCATAGTAATTATCGAACAAATAATCTATTAACTCAAGATTCATATCAGTTTCAAACTGATTAATTAAAAACTCAATAATTTCTTTTTTATAAGAAATATTATCAATCTTAGAAAAAACCTTATCTACAGATTCTTTAAATAATTTTTGTTGTGTTTCTGTATCTTGAGAGTAATTAATGTAAAAAACATAATCTGTAATTCTATCTGTTATAAAAGAAGAATTTAGTAATGTTTTGTTATTAAAGTCAATATGGTCAAAAAAGGAGCCAATCATATTAGACATATATTTCTCTGGCGTTTCTATAATTTCTGGAAGATTATTTCTTAATGAAGCTTTAATAAAGGGCTGAACATACATTCCGTTTGAAGCTTCTAAATATTCTTTTTGAATACTATTCAATGTTTTTAAAGCCTTTTTATATTCATCCTTAAGATGTAAGCTTTGGTCTTCTAAACCTGCAATTTGTATAGAATCTAATTTTTGTTGTGCTGTAGAGATATTATCAACATAATCCTTATACAACATGTTTTCTTTAGAAGTGGTAAAAGTTACGGTTTGGTTTGCGTATTCTGGATGAAAACCAAAATTTACATCTTCTTTATTAAAGATAAAATCTACAAAACCTGCATTTTCTAGTCTGTAAGTTATTCTATAAGAACCTACTTTTGTGCTTTCTGGCAGTGTAAAACTAAAGCTACCTATTGCTTGTTTTTTTCCTTGAATAGCAACAGAATCTATCTTAATTTTTGAGTTTTGTATAAACTTTTGTGATGCACCTTCAATTTTGTATAAGATAACCCAATCTGTATCTATGGTAGGAGACATGGTTCCATTAACAGTATATTGTGCTTGTGCAAACGAAGAAATTAAGAATATAAATGCGAGTATTTTTTTCATCTTTTAAGTTTATTTTTGATGGTATTAAACTATTTTCAAGAAGCATACCAAAAGTACTATTTCTCTATTTTAAAGTAATATTAATAGTTTAAAGCTTCAAAGTAGTTAATAATAGCTTCTTTCATTAACACTGTTTGTTCACCAGGTTTTAAATTTGGTAACTCTGTTAGTGTTTTATAATGGGGCCAAGTATCATCATCAAAATAATCGAACTCGTAATAACCATAAGGCTCTAAAAGTTTGCAAATGGCAATATGCATTAGGTTTACTTTTTCGTCTTTTTTAAATTCTCTTTGACCTTGTCCTAATTCTTGTACACCAATTAAATAGATAATTCCATCCATATTTAATTCGTCTCCATCTGCAAATTGATTGGTTAATTTACTAACTAACAATTCCCATTTTTCTTTTAAGGTGAGTGTTTTTGGCATCTTACTATTTTTATAAGTTGTAAAGATACGACTGGCATTTTTAAATTGATCAAAATTTATGTAGGTTTGAGAAAATTAATTTCATGAATATTTTTGACATTGTTATAGCTTCTTTATTGCTTTTTGGTTTTGTTAGAGGGGTATTAAAAGGTTTGTTTGTAGAAGTAGCCTCTTTGGTAGCACTTATTGCCGGTGTGTATGGCGCAATTCATTTTTCTTACTTTGCTTCAGATTTTTTAAAAGAGTATGTTTCTTGGAACCCAGAATATATTTCTTTAGCTTCTTTTGCCATTACTTTTGTGATAATTATTTTGGTAATTGCGCTTTTAGGAAAAGCATTGACTAAAATTGCAGATTTTGCTTCTTTAGGAATTTTAAATAAAATATTAGGCGGTGTGTTTGGTGCTTTAAAAATAGGGTTGATATTAAGTGTTCTTTTTATTTTTTTTGGTAAAATGAATGATACAATTCCTTTTATAGAAAAGGAAACATTGCAAGAGTCTATTTTATATGGGCCCGTAAAAAAAGTAGCACCTACTATTTTTCCATCTATAATAAAGGAAGTGGAAAAGGAAAAAGAAGTATAGTAAAGAAATAAAACTGTAGATTTTAAAATATAAATAAAAACCCAAGAAAAACTAATTTCTTGGGTTTTGTTATTTAATCTAAATGATAAATTTCCATTATATCATCTAAGTATTTTTCGAAATCAATTTTTAGATCAATTAATTTACCTGTATGCACATCAAAGACCCAACCATGAACTTTTAAACCACGATCTCTGTACGCTTTTTGTACGGCAGCTGTTTTAATAAGATTTACACATTGTTCTTTAACGTTTAATTCTACCAAACGTTCGTATTTTTTTTCTTCAGACTTTATAGCATTCAACTCTGTAGCATGAATTCTATACACATCTCTAATATTACGTAACCACGGGTTTAAAATACCAAGATCTGCAGATTGCATAGCTGCTTTAACACCTCCACAACCATAATGCCCGCAGACAATAACATGATTTACTTTTAAATGATCTACGGCATAATTAATTACAGACATTACATTTAAATCGATACTAATAACCATATTAGCTATATTTCTATGCACAAAAACTTCTCCGGGTTTAGCTCCCATTAGTTCTTCTGCAGTAGCCCTACTATCTGAACAACCAATATATAATAATTCTGGTTTTTGACCTTTTCCTAATTCTTCAAAATAGTTTTTATCTGTAGCTAATTTTTCTTTAACCCAATTTTCATTGTTTTTAAATACAGTTTCTAAGTTCATTATAGAAGTTTTAGTTGGTGTTTTTTCCGTTTTTACTTTATAGTTAAGTTGTGTATTAACAATGGAAAGGTAATTATTATAACTTAATAAAAGAGGCTTGTAGTACCTCTTTTATTAAGTTGTTTTATTTTTTAGTTTATAAAAGTAACTGCACCATCATTAATATTGTACATAGCACCAACAATCATAATTTCACCATTTTCTTCCATTGTTGCTAAAACTTCACTCTCGCGTCTAATTCTTTCTATAGTAAGTGCTACATTTCTAGCGGCAACATTATCTACAAAGTCTAAGTTTGCAGATGTTCTAGAGCTAGCTTCTTTTGGCTCTAAAACAGCATTTACTGCTGGCTTAATTTTGTTAAGCATTGCAGTAAGGTTTCCTAATTTAGCATTGTCGCAAGCACCTTTTATGGCACCACAACTTGTGTGGCCTAAAACTACTACTAATTTTGTTCCTGCTAACTTGCAGCCAAATTCCATAGAACCTAAAATATCTTGGTTTACAAAGTTACCAGCAATTCTAATGCTAAAAATATCTCCTAAACCTTGATCAAAAATTAGTTCTGCAGAAACTCTAGAATCAATACAACTTAAAATTGTTGCAAAAGGAAATTGACCTGTACTTGTATCATTAACTTGTTCTAGTAGGTTTCTATGTGCTTTTAAATTATCTTGAAATCTTTGGTTACCTTCTTTTAAAAAGGTTAAAGATTTTTCTGGTGTCATTGTAGACTGTGTTTCTTTAGTATGTGCTTTCATGTATATATTTTTTATAATGTTCTCTAAAAATGAATAAAGAACATTTTTTTATAATGTTTATGTTTTTTATAGAGGTAGCTATTATTTTAGTTAACAACTACCTTTAAATAATAGATTTAGCTTAAACTAATATCTGATTTTGGTTTTTCTTTAAAGAAATGGATAAAACTTTCTGGGTTTTCTACAGTACCTCGCTTAGATATAAGTTTAATATCAATATTTCTTTCTTTAGCTTTAAATAAAAAGTCTTCTAAAATTTCAATAATATCATTATCTAAATATCTAGTTTTAATAAGATTTATTTCTAAGTACGTATCTACAGGTAAGCTGTCTAATTCTTTTAAAATAGCACCTTTATTAAAAAATGTTACTTCTTCTGCTAAGGTCATTTTTATTTTATGCTTACCATTACTTTTATCTTCAATATGAAGAAAGTGAGAGTTTTGATAACTTTTTAATAAAATAACTATAATACCAACAAATAACCCTAAACCAATACCTACTAATAAATCGGTAAAAACAATACCAACAACAGTAACAATAAATGGTACAAACTGTTTCCAACCAAGTTTATACATTTGTGTAAACAATTTTGGTTTTGCTAATTTATAACCAACTACTAATAATATAGCTGCAAGTACAGATAATGGAATTTTATTTAATAAAGTAGGAATTAAAATTACAGAAATTAATAAAAATAAACCATGTAAAATGGTAGATAATTTTGTCTTTCCACCAGATTGTACGTTTGCAGAACTTCTTACAATTACTTGTGTAATAGGTAAACCACCAACTAAACCAGAAATAATATTTCCTGCTCCCTGAGCCAATAATTCTCTATTGGTTGGAGTTACATTTTTATTTGGATCTAATTTATCACAAGCCTCAACACTCAACAAGGTTTCTAAACTAGCAACTAAAGCAATAGTAAATGCTACAACCCATACTTCTGTATTGGTTATTGCGGCAAAATTAGGAAAGCTAAATTGACCTAAAAAAGAATTAATGTCTTCAGGAATAGGAACACTTACCAAGTGTGATGCAGAAATACCTAAAGTTTCATTTGTAGCAGTAAAAAGATGGTAAACAATACCTAAAACAACCGCAATTAACGGACCCTGTATTACTGTAAAGAACTTTGCTTTTTTAGATAAAACAGTATCCCAGAATAAGATAACTAATAAACCTATAATACCAATTACAAGAGATCCTAGAATAAGATGATCGAAGATGTTAAATATTGATGAAAATGTATTTTCTCCTGAAGCTTCAATAAAGCTCTCGGCTCCTTCTGGTTCTGCATCATAACCAAAAAAGTGAGGAATTTGCTTTAAGATAATGATGATACCAATACCTGTTAACATTCCTTTAATTACTGAAGATGGAAAATAATAACCAATAACTCCCGCTTTTAAAACACCAAAAATTAATTGAATGATACCAGCTAAGACTACGGCAACTAAAAAGTTTTCATAACCACCTAAAGTACCAATAGCAGTTAAAACAATAGCAGCTAATCCTGCAGCAGGACCACTAACACCAAGTTTAGATCCACTAAGACCACCTACAACAACACCTCCAATGATACCTGCAATTACTCCAGAAAATAAAGGTGCTCCACTTGCTAATGCAATACCTAAACACAAAGGTAATGCTACGAAAAACACTACAATACTTGCAGGTAAGTCGCTTTTAATATTTTTAAACATATGTATATATTTTTACTCTATTCTTTTTAGAGTAGAGCTATTTGTTAAGTTTTGTAAATTTTGTTTTTTTGTACGGAAGCTATAGTACAAATTTTGGTGGAGGGGTATCTATATTTGGATACTCAGAAATATAGTTTTTAGACTTAAAACGCACATTTTTACGCTTCTGATTTTTTCTAAAAGAGATAGAAACAACAGAATAAGGAATAATTTTCACTTCTTTAATTGTATTTTTTCCATGATTTTCTTCCTCTTCATTCATGTTAATTAAGATAGAAATGTCTTGGGCGTTATCAATTAAACTAATTACTGTTGGCGTAATTAATAGGGAAGAAAATATCAATATAAAAAAAAATGCTACTTTAAGCTTCAAATATTTTTTTTTGCAAATTTAATAAAGCTTTTTGTATTTAATGTTAAAAAAAAATTAAAAAGCGGTTAATAGTTTGATGTCTTCAGCGTGTATCCAGCCTAATCTACCATCATTAATCTTAACTTTTTTCCATTCATCTAAGCCATCTAAAACTATAATTTTAGTACCCTCATGCAACGTAAATGTTTCTTCGGAGTTTAATGTAGGTGCATTTCTAACTTTAGTTTTTTCTGCAAAAACAATCGCTTCTTTATTATTAATAGTAAAATTATATTGATTGTAAGTAATAAATAGTGAGGTAATTAACAATATAAAGCTCACCATACTTGTTGTAAAATAGAATCTTTTTTTAGAAGGTCCATCAGCAAAATAAAATAGTAAAAACAAGAAGCTTCCTAAAACAGAAAAGAGTATAACTACTATTGCCCATTGGTTGTAAGAGAACTGTTGTAAATAATTTATTTTAAATTTTTGTAATACTGTTTTTGGTAATTCCTCAATATTATCTAATGCTAAACGTTTTGCAAAAACCAAATTGTTTTTTACATCTGCATTTAAAGGATCTAATAGTAAAGCTTTTTCATAATAATAGATTGATGGTCCTACTTTGTTAAGCTTATAGTAAGAATTACCTAAATTATAATACAATTCTGATGATACTAATTCTTTTGCTTCTATTTGCTTGTAAAACTCAATAGCCTCGCTAAATTTGCCGTTTTTATATAAGTTATTTGCAGATACAAATAGGCTATCTACATTTTGTGCAGTAACCGAATTGGCAATTATCAACAATAAAAAAAATATTCTTTTCATTCGAAATAGTCTATATTGAAATATACCTACAAGGTTTTTAAAGCCTTGCAGGAAATAGGTTATAATTGTTTATCTAATTGAACAATAACTTGTTTTGCGCGCTCAAATTCAGCTTCCATTTCTGTATTTGTTATCTGTGAGTAACGCGCCATATCAGAATGTTTTAAAACTTCTATAAATTGAATAATTGTTGTTGGTTCAACTTTTTTATTTTCTAAAATTTCTGTAATTTTTTCTTTACTAATATCTGCTGTTTCAATACCTAATTTTGCTTTTAAGTAGTTGTGTAATGCTCTTTCTAAAGCTTCGTAAAAAGCTTCTTTTTTACCTAATTGTTTTTGAGCTTCAGATAAATATTTTTTAGCTAATTTTTCTGCTTTTCTAAGCTTGTTACCTATAAGGTCATTACTTCTTTCTTCATTCTTTTTAGCAATAAAAATACCAATAGGAATTGTTATTAAAGGTAATAATAATAAAATGTAAAATAAGTTAGACTTAAAGAAATCATCTGTGTCTACAAGTTCTAAATTACTTTTTGTTTGTATGTATCTAAAATTATTACCTGTAGAAACTACATCTTGTTTTCGCGTAGCATTTGTATCTATTGCAGGTTTTAATTCTTTTCCATCCAACACATCTACAAAGAAATCATCTGTTGTAATTGTATGGTATTTTTTTTCATTCGGATTAAAATAAGAGAAAGAAACATTTGGTATTTTATATTTCCCTTTATACTGCGGAACTATGGTATATAAATCTGATACTTCACCAGAAATTCCACCAGCATTTATCTGTATTTTTTCTTTTCTTTCTGGTTGATATTTTTCTAACTCAACAGGTGTTGTTACCTCTGGTAATTCAAATAATTTTAAGTTCCCCTTACCAGAAACAGCTACTTTAATTTGAGAACTTTCATTGGCTTTTAAAACTCCCTTACTTAAGGTAACATTAAAATTAAAATCACCAACGGCACCTTTGTAGTTTGTTGGTTTTCCTTCTAAAGGAAGACTTCTAGGGTTAATTATTTTTTTAGCTGATGCAAATTCTTTTTGAACATTTCTTGTAATTACATTTCCAAAAAAATCTGCTCTACCTGTAGGAACTCCAATAACAATATCCATTTTCATTGGATCTATTGTTAAAACCCCTGTTTTTGTAGGTATTAATAATGCCTTCTGAAGCACGATATATCTATAATCTTCGCCATTATACTTCCCTATTTTTACAGGGTAATTATCTATTTTAATAGCTTGGTTCCAGAAACCATTGTATTTAGGAGCTTCTGTAACATTGGTATCATAGACGCTAACATTTTCACTAACATACAATCTATATTCTACATAAATACCTTCTCCCACATAAGGGCTAGATTTAGATATTTCTGCTACTAAATGAATATTTTGTTGAGCAATATAATTTGGATCATTTGGGTTCTTAGGAATATCTACAGCATCTAAAACGATAATTTTTATAGGTTCTGTTTTTATGGTTTTACCAGAAATTTTAATACTTGCAGACCCAATAGTTAATTCTCCTTTTCTTTCTGGTTGAATAATGTAGGTGTAAGACTGTGAAAAGCTTGTTTTTCCATTTATCCAAGATTGACTAACAGATTGGCTTGGACCTCCTACTACTTTAAAATTAGTAAACCTAGGGGGAGAAAAGTTGTCTCCACCTTGTTTGTTTATGGTAAACTCAATTCGTAATCGTTGGTTTACTGCCAATTTATTTTTGCTTACTGTGGCTGTTAAGGTAGCTTCTTGGGCAGCTACAAAAGTGGTTACGAAACAAAATATAAGCATTAAAGCTCCTTGAGATTTTCCTAACAAGGAGAACCAATCTTGAGTTTTACTTATTGTTTTAATTTTATAGGTATTCAATTTTGTACTTATTTTTTAAACAAACTAATTTTTAGAATATGATGTACGCTAGCTCCCAGAAAGAAGAATGGCAGATTTTTACCAATCTTTTTCTTGTTTTACTTTTTTGCCTTTTGCTTTTTGAGCATTCATTTTCTTTTGAGTTTTCTTTTCCTCATTATTTAAACTTTCTAGCAATTGCTTTACTTGTTCTGGAGACATTTTTCCTGGTTGAGGTTTTGGTTTTTCTTGTTTCTTTTTCTCATCTTTTTTAGGATCTTTATTTTTATCCTTCTTATCATCTCCCTTGCCGTCTTTGTCTTTCTCGTCTTTTTTGTCCTTATTATCTTTGTCTTTATTTTTGTCGTCTCCGTCTTTCTTATCGTCTTTGTCTTTCTTATCCTGGTCTTTTTTATCTTTATTGTCTTTATTTTTATCGTCTTTGTTATCTTGATTTTCCTTTTCTAATAAAGATTGGGCAACGGCTAAATTATAACGAGTTTCATCATCATTAGGATTATTTCTTAATGAGTTTTTATAGGCATCTACTGCAGGTTGATATTGTTTTTGCTCCATCATTGCGTTACCAATGTTATGATACGCTTCTGCCTTTGTAAATTTGTCTTTTGCAGTTTCTGCAGTTAATTCGTATTGGGGTACTGCCTCTTTAAAATTATTGTTTTCATAAAGAGCATTTCCTAAATTATAAGACGCTTTATCGTATTTTGTATTATTTGCTAATGATTTTTGATACGCAACAGAAGCATCTGTAAATTGTTTTTTATTGTAGAGATCATTTCCTTGTCTTAACAATTTTCTAGCTTCTCGTTGTAAGGCAATAGAATCTTTTTGTGCTAAAATTTCTTTCGGTGAAAATAGCATTAAGAAAACGATAAGGATGTATTGTAAAATCTTCATGTTATCTTTAACTTCTTTCATAATTTGTGTCTTTTTACATAAAAGTAATGATTACAAAAGTAAGGTATTCAAAAAAAGAATTTTGTTAATAAGTTGTTATTTTTAAGGAGGCTAATATTCATTTTTTTAGGTTGCTTTTAGTATTGTGTTGTAACAACGGTAAATGAGTTGAATTATAGAAGATTTGTCATTTTATTTCTCAAAACAAAAAAAACATCCAATAAAATCTGTTATAGATTCTATTGGATGCTTTTTATTACTATCGCTGCATATTAATGCAGAACTGTATGTATTATATTTAATCTACTTAAGCAGCTATTTCTCGAGTTAACCATCCGCTTTTACCGGCAGTTGCAATTGAGTAAGGTGTTATCCAGAATAAGCCAAAAGTATATAGTATGCTGTAAGAATATGCCCACAGCGCTTCTTTTAAATCATATCTTTTAGTATAGAATAATACCGGGAATGTAGACACAACTAAAATACTTAATAACGTAGAACTGATAAACAAAACTGGGTGTGTAAAAACAAAAAACATCATAAATAATAAAAAAGGATATGACATGATCATTTTTATAGACTGATTTACAAATAACAATCTAGACCCGAATTTACTTCCTTCTCTAAAGTCTGTAAATACATATTTATACATAGCAATGTTTTCTCTAACATTACTTCTTCCCCATCTAATAAACATTTTATATAACCCTTTGTAATCTTCTGGTACATTTGTATAAGCGTATGCGTTTTTTTGAAATAGCACGCTGTAACCTTGTTTTAAAATCATATTGGTTAATGCTCTGTCTTCTCCAATATCAGAAGCTTTACCCATAAATTTTTGATCAATCCATTCTGGTAAACATGCAAAAACGGCACTAGCTTTATAAGCGGCTAAAGCACCAGGAGTGCATAAAACAGAATTTAAGCTGCTTTCTGCAGAACGTTTAAACTCAAAACTCATTACAAAACTTACATTTAGCATTTTAGGTAATAATGCTTTCTTATTATTCAAGACTTGAATATTACCAGCCACTGCACCACATTTTTTATCAACAACAATAGGACTTACCAAATTACGAAGAGTATCTTTTTTTACTATAGAATCACTATCTACAGTTACAAATACTTCTCCTTTTCCCATATTAAAACCACGGTATAGAGCTTGTCTTTTACCCATGTTTTTGGGTTGTTGCATAATAGTTACTTGATCTCCTAAAAGTTTTTTAGCCTCTTTCATCCAATGCCAAGTATCATCTTTACTACCATCATCTATAGATAATAATTGTAATTTTTCTTTAGGATAATCACTTTTAGCTAAACTTTTTAAAGTATCCCAAACTTGTTTTCCTTCATTATAAGCTGGTACAATTACCGTAATTGTAGGTAATTCTTCATTACTTACAGATTCTATAGGTTTGTATTTAAAATACAAAAACACATCGTAAATAAAAGTTAATACTCCAAAAGCAAATAGTACTGCGGCTAGAGTAAAAAATATAAATCCAAACTTATTATTTAATCTATCTAAATTAAATTTAGAAAAATCATCTTGTAATATGTAAACTACATACGCAGCTCCAATCATTATAACAAAAGAGGCTACCAAAGTAAGGATAGCTTTAAAGTTAATTGGCGTATTTATTTTATCTTCTATAGAAAATTTATTATTATTTAATTTTAAATTAAAGCTAGCTATTTTCATGTTGATTATTAATTAGTTCTTCTTGTACTAATATTAAATCAATTTACGTACCATTAGTAGTTGTGCCTTGTTTATAGGGAGTTACCTTTTTTAAGGTTTTTAATGTGTATATTTTTTACCCACTTAGTGAGTAAAAAGTATACCTTATTAAGTAAACAGCATACACAGTTATCTTTTTTGATAAAGTTTTTTCTGATGAATGTATTAAAACGAATGAGCCGATTAAAAGTATTAATCGGCTCATTTAAAATTTTACTTTATAAAAAAAAAATCTAATTATTTAAGAAATTAGTTTCTCTAGTTTAATAGATTACTTGGTAGCTAACATTGAAAGAAATTATTATTTCTTCGTTTTTTCTTCATCAAACAAATCTACTTTTCGCAACCATTTGGTTTTCTTATCAAATAATAAAATATCAATCACTAAGAATAGCAATCCAATTGCAACAAACCATTGAAATTGGTCTTTGTAATCGGAAAATTGTTTTGTTTCGAATTCGCTTTTTTCAGCATTAGCAATAATATCTGCAATTACTGTTACCGGTTTTTCTGTAATGTTACCATCAATATATGTGCCATTTGCTGCATCTGCAATGCCTTGTAATACATCTGGCATACGTTTGGTAATTACAGTCTCTCCTTTATTGTCTTTCTTGTAACCAATCATAGAGCCATTTAGGCGCATGGGTATTGGTCCTCCGTTTTCTGTACCTACACCAATTGTATAAATTTTTACGCCCTCTTCGGTTAATGTTTGTGCTACTTGTTTTGTTTCTTCTTGATGATCTTCACCATCAGAAATAATAATTAAAAAACGGTTGGTTTGTTCATCATTATTATAATAGGTTTTTGCTAATTCTAACGCTCCATTGATGTCTGTACCTTGGCTAGAAACCATATCTGGATTCGCGTTTTGCAAAAACATATTTGCTGCAGCATGATCTGTGGTTATTGGTAAAAGCGGATATGCATTTCCAGCATAAATAATAATACCAACTCTATCTGAGCCTAATTTATCAATTGTTTTAGAGATAATTTGTTTCGCTTTTTCTAGTCGGTTTGGCGCAATGTCTTCTGCCAACATACTTTTAGAAACATCTAATGCAAAAACAATATCTACACCTTCTCTTTTTACGGTTTGTAATTTGGTTCCCATTTTAGGGTTTACTAAAGCAATTACTAAAAAAGTAATTCCTAAAAGTAAAAATACCAGTTTTAAAACCGATTTAAAGGTTGATGAATTTGGAGCTAAATTTTTAAGTAAATTTAAATCAGCAAATTTTTTCTGTGTTCTTTTTTTCCACCATAAAACCAACAAGAAAACAACAATCATTGCTGGAATGATTATTAAAAGTGAAAAATAAATTGGTTCTTCTATCTTATACATTGTTTAATTGTGTAATCGTTTTTTATTTATGTTGTCACATCGAGTGAATTTGATTTTTTATCAAATTTGTATCGAGATGCTTTAAATGTTCTCGATACAATTTTTTCGTTCCTCAAAAATCACTCGAACTAACATTATGTTTTTCTAATTTTTTAAATGAATGATTTAAAAATGGTGTTTCTCAACAAAAACTCTAATAACAAGAATCCTAATCCTAAAAAGATGAAAATTCTATATTTTTCTTGATAATTGTAATATTTAAACTCTTCTATCTTTGTTTTTTCGAGCTTGTCAATTTCATCATAAATCTCTTTTAATGACTCATTGTCTGTAGCTCTAAAGTATTTACCTTGGGTTTCGGTAGCTATTTCTTTAAGCAGTTCCTCATCAATTTCTACGGGTAGTTTTCTAAATTGTAATTCTCCTGTTCTTGGATCTTTACTGTAAGGAAAATCTGCCATTCCATTAGTTCCTAGTCCTATGGTATAGGTTTTAATTTCTAGTTCTTTTGCAAGTTCTGTAGCTGTTCTTGGGTCTATGTTCCCAGAATTATTTACACCGTCTGTTAATAAGATAATAACCTTACTTTTTGCGGTACTTTGTTTTAGTCTGTTCACCGCAGAACCTAATCCCATTCCTATTGCTGTTCCACCTTCTAATTGTCCCCATTTAAGCTCAGAAATAGTTCGTTTTACAATTCCTTTATCGCTTGTAATTGGTGTTTGTGTAAAGCTTTCTCCAGCATACACCACAATTCCTATTCTGTCGTTTGGTCTTCTATCTACAAAATCTATAGCTACTTTTTTCAGCGCTTCTAATCTGTTAGGCTTTAAATCTTTTGCTAACATACTGGCAGAAACATCAATTGCCATTACAATATCTATCCCTTTATTGCTTTTTGTTTTTTTACTTACAGCAACGTTTCTAGGTCTTGCTAAAGCAACAATAATTGCAACTAAGGCCAGTATTCTTAAAAGGTATAATACTGGTTTTAATTTTGATAAAAGCGAGTCTGTTTTAAAACCTTTTATACTTGGCATTGTTAATACTGCTGCATCTTTTTTGCGCATAAAAAAATGCCAGACCGCTACAAATGGAATTAAAATTAGCAGCCACAAAAACTCCGGATTATGAAACTCAAAATTACTCCAATTCATCATTTTCTTCAATAATTGGTTTAGGTTTTAAATTACTCACAATATCCTGAGCATCTTTTCTATCTTCTTCTATTTCTATAGCTAAAGGTTTCGATTTTGCAAATTTCACCAAATCTGCTTCTCGTAATAGATCTCTTAACTTTTTAATAGTATCTTCTGATGTTTGAATGGTTTCTGCATCTTTAAAGTCTTTTAGCATATCTAAAACTTCGTCAGTTGTTTTTTCTAAAGCAGGTACTTTTAATTCTCGCTCAATATAACCACGTACAATTTCTGTTAATTCAGAATAATATTCTTTCACTTTATTGTTTTGCCACAATAATTTTTCGTCTAATTCATTTAGTTTTAAAATAGCTTCGTCATAAGGAGGCATTGCTTTATAAGTATCTTCCTCCACTTCTTCTTTTCTTTTTCTGATGACAAACCAATAAATCCAGAAACCGATAATTGCTAATGCTGCTAAAAGTATGTAAAGGTATATTTTGAAATCATCAAAAGTATATGGTTCTGCCTTTATAGATTTAATAGGGAACTTCTTAACTTTAGTGGTGTCAATAGCAATAGTAGCTACATTTACTAGTAAAGAGTCGGTTAAATAAGCTTGGTTTTTTACAAAAATTTGTTGTTGTGGAATGTAAAACGCACCACTATCAAAACCTGTTAAAATATACTTTCTAATTAATGAGTTTTTTACAGTATCTATCTTGGTAGAGTCTATAATTTCTAAGCCTTTTAGAAGTAATTTAGGTAAGATTACATTCTGTGTGTCATCCACAGTAATCTTTAAATTGAATTGTTCACCAATTCTAATATTAGTGGTGTCAATTTCTGCTTTTACCACTGGTTTTTGTGCAAAACTTATGGTAGAAACGAATAATAGTATGTAGAATAGTTGTTTTTTCATTTTTAAGGGTAACTGCGTTACTATCTTCCTTTATGTTTAAAATAACCTAATAATTTTTTTACGTAGTTTTCATCAACTCTTGTGTTAACAGTACCTGCGCCACTTCTTTTAAACATATTTATATAATAATCAGACAAACGTAAGGCATTTGCTTTGTAGCTCGTTCTTACAGATTTTGATGACGTATTTATCAACTGTACATTGCCGGTTTCTGAATCTAACATTGGTACCATTCCTAAATTAGGAATTTCTTCATCGTGTTTGTCAAAAACTCGAATTCCTGTTAAATCGTGTTTTTTAGCTGCAATTTTTAGTGTTTTTTCGTAATCATCATCCATAAAATCGGATAACATAAAAACAATGGCTCTTTTTTTCATCACACTAGATAAAAACTTTAAAGCAGCAGCAATATTCGTTTTTTTACTTTTAGGTTTAAATTCTATCAGTTCTCTAATAATTCTTAAAACGTGACTTTTTCCTTTTTTAGGAGGAATAAAAAGCTCTACATCATCAGAAAATAAAATTAAACCTACTTTATCATTATTTTGAGTAGCAGAAAAAGCCAATGTAGCGGCAATTTCTGTAACCGTATCTTTTTTAAATTGTGTAGATGTACCAAATAATTCCGAACCAGAAACATCCACTAAAAGCATCATAGTTAACTCTCGTTCTTCTTCAAAAACTTTAATATAAGGCTCGTTATAACGTGCGGTAACATTCCAGTCAATTGCCCTTACATCATCGCCAAATTGGTATTGTCTAACTTCAGAAAAAGTCATACCACGTCCTTTGAAGGATGAATGGTATTCACCTCCAAAAATATCATTAGACAAACGCTTTGTCTTAATTTCTATTTTACGAACTTTTTTAAGTATCTCCTTAGTTTCCAACGTCTAATTGTTTAATTGTTGAAGCGTGTAATTGAATCGGTTTTTTTTAAAACATGAGTAAGCAACTGCCAACTGCAACTGTTTTTACTGCCAACTTTTTGCTATGGTACTTCAATCTCATTAATAATTGAGTTGATAATATCTACAGAGGTTACATTTTCTGCTTCCGCTTCATAGGTAATTCCTATTCTGTGACGTAAAATATCAAAAACAACCGCTCTAACATCTTCTGGTATTACATACCCTCTTCGTTTGATAAAAGCATAACACTTTGCAGCTTTTGCAAGGTTAATACTTCCCCTTGGTGAAGCTCCGAAACTAATTAAATCTTTTAATTGTGGTAAGTTATATTTTTCTGGATAACGAGTTGCAAAGATGATATCAAGAATATATTTCTCAATTTTCTCATCCATATACACTTCGTTAGCGACTTCTCTTGCTCTTAAAATTTCTGCAACAGTAACTACAGGATTTACTTTTGCAAATCCGCCAGATAAATTCTGACGCATAATAATTTGTTCGTCTTGTAATTTTGGGTAATCAATAACAACCTTCAACATAAACCTATCAACCTGTGCTTCTGGTAAAGGATAGGTTCCTTCTTGTTCTACTGGGTTTTGAGTTGCCATTACTAAGAAAGGTTCGTCTAACTTAAAAGTAGTATCACCAATAGTAATCTGGCGCTCTTGCATTGCTTCTAACAAAGCAGATTGCACTTTTGCTGGTGCTCTGTTAATCTCATCTGCCAATACAAAATTTGCAAAAATAGGCCCTTTTTTAATCTCGAAGTTGTTTTCCTTCATGTTGTAAATCATGGTTCCAACAACATCTGCGGGTAATAAATCTGGTGTAAACTGCACTCTACTAAAAGAAGCTTGCACTGCTTTAGACAAAGTGTTTATTGCTAGCGTTTTTGCCAATCCAGGAACCCCTTCTAGCAAAATATGACCGTTTCCAATCAAACCAATTAACAAACTTTCTATCATTTGTTTTTGACCAACAATTACTTTATTCATTTCTAAAGTAAGAATGTCTATAAAGGCACTTTCTCTTTCTATTTTTTCATTAATAGCTCTTACATCTACATCCATTGTAATATTGTATTAGGTGTTATTTTTTACAGGAACAAAGCTACAATAATAACAAAATTATTGTTGTTAAAAGAAGGTTAAAGATGTCTATTTTTTCAATTTATAAAAAAATTATAACATAATGAAATTGTTAAAATATTGGGATTTTAGTTTAAAAACCCGATATTTAGAGTCAATAACTTTAAATATAATTTAATATGAGAGAAAATTACTTATTTAAAAACCTAGTTATCACTTTAATGTTTTTACTTCCTATAGCTATGGTGGGGCAAACAATAAAGGGTAAAGTTACAGATGCATCTGGAGGCGGATTGCCTTATATGAATGTTGTAGAAAAAGGAACAACCAACGGAACCGTTACAGATGATAATGGAGAGTTTACCATTATTGTAAAAAGCTTACCTATTAAATTGGTGGTTTCTTCTATGGGTTTTGCTACAAAAACGGTAAATGTTAGTACCGCTGCTTATGTAACAATTTCTGTAAAGGATGATAACTCTTTAGAAGAGGTGGTGGTAATTGGGTCTAGAAATCCTAATAGGTCTGCTATAGATTCTCCTGTACCTATAGATGTTGTAGATATTAAAGAATTAACGGCAAGTGCACCACAAGTAAACTTAAATCAGATTTTAAATTTTGTGGCACCTTCTTTTACTTCAAATACACAAACAATTGCTGATGGTACAGATCACGTAGATCCTGCTTCTTTAAGAGGTTTAGGTCCAGATCAAGTATTAGTATTAATCAACGGAAAAAGAAGACATACATCTTCATTAATTAACGTTAATGGAACTTTTGGTAGAGGTTCTGTAGGTACAGATTTAAATGCAATACCTGCTGCTGCAATTAAAAGATTAGAAGTTTTAAGAGATGGTGCTGCTGCACAATATGGTTCTGATGCAATTGCAGGTGTAATTAACATTGTTTTAAACGAAAGTGTTAATGAGTTATCTATGTCTGTTACTACGGGTGCTAATTTTAGTAAAAATGCAAACGGACAAACAGGTGGAGTAGACGGACAAACAACCAACGTAAGTGCTAGTTATGGATTGCCTTTAGGAGACAAAGGTGGTTTTATTAACTTCTCTGGAGATTTTGATGTACGTGAAGCTTACAATAGAATGAAAGAATGGGAAGGAGATGTTTTTAATTTATATAACACCGTAGAAAGGTTTGCAAATAATGATGGTTATGATCTTACAAAATTATTAGATGATGATGTAAGTGATGTTATACAATATGCAAACCAAGCTGGTATTAATTTAAATGGTGCAACCACAAAAACGGATTTGCAAGGTGTTTTAATTGGAGATAATACTACAGCAGAATTAGCTGCAAGGGGTTTAGAAAGAAAAGACTTTAACATGAGAGTGGGACAGTCTAAAGTACGTGGAGGTAGATTTTTTGCAAACTTTAAATTACCTTTAGATGATAACGGAACCGAGTTGTACTCTTTTGCGGGTATCAGTTCTAGAGATGGTAATTCTGCAGGTTTTTACAGATTACCAAACCAAGAAAGAACGTATACGCCAGCTTATATTAATGGATTTTTACCAGAAATTAATTCAAGAATTTCAGATCAATCATTTGCAGTGGGTATCAAAGGAAAGATTGGTGATTGGAGTGTAGATTTTTCTAATACGTATGGTGAAAATGCTTTTGATTATATTATTGGTAATACCTACAATGCTTCTCAAGGAACTGCTTCTGGAACTACTTTTGATGCCGGTGGATTCTCTTTTTCTCAGAATACAACTAACTTAGACTTGGCAAGATTTTACGAAGATACTTTTGATGGTTTTGGTGTTGCCTTTGGAGCAGAACACAGATTAGAAAATTATGAAATTATTTCTGGAGAAGAAGCATCTTACACACAATACCAAGCAAATGGTACTACTTTTACAGGTGTTTCTGGAACAAATCCTTTACTAGACTTTTTTGGAAGAAATAGACCAGGAGGTTCTCAAGTATTTCCAGGTTTTGGACCTAAAAACGAATTAGATAGAGCACGTAGTAGTGTTGCTGCTTATGTAGATTTAGATGCAAAGTTTTCTGATACTTTTTCAACTACTTTTGCTACACGTTATGAAAACTATTCAGATTTTGGAGGAACATTAAATTTTAAATTAGCATCTATTTATAAGGTTTCTGATAACTTTAGAATTAGAGCTTCTTTTAACACTGGTTTTAGAGCACCTTCTTTACATCAATTAAATTACAATTCTACTTCTACCATTTTTCAAGATGGTGCTCCTATAGAAGTTGGTACTTTTGCAAATGATAGTAAAGCAGCACAATTATTAGGTATTCCTCAATTAAAAGAAGAAACATCAAATAGTTTTAGTGCAGGTTTTACAGCAAAACTTCCAGAATCTAACATTACATTTACGGTAGATGGTTATGTTGTAAATATTAATGATAGAGTAGTGTATACTGGTCAATTTAAGCCACAATATAAAGATGATGACCCTGCAACAGCTGTAGATGAATCAAAGGAATTTAAACCAGGAAATGCAGAGCTTTCAAATTTATTAATACAAGCAAATGCAACAGCAGCGTCGTTCTTTGCAAATGCAATAGATACTAGATCTACTGGTGTAGATGTTGTTATTTCTCATAAAGCAAACCTTGGGGCAAATACAAGATTAAAAACAGATTTATCTGGTACGTTTTCTCAAACAAAACAAACGGGAGGTATTAAATCTTCTCAAATTTTAAAAGATGCAGGTCAAGAAGAAACGTATTTTCCAGAAGATAGTAGAATTTATTTAGAAGAGTCTGTGCCAAGAACTAAAATGGTATTAACAAATAGTTTAACTACAGGTAAATTTAATGTTTTCTTAAGAAATGTTTATTTTGGTAAAGTGTCAGAGGCTACTAATTCAATAGCGAATCAACAAAATTTTGCATCTAAAGTTGTTACAGATTTATCTCTAGGATTTAAAGCTACCGAAGATTTAACTTTTACAATAGGAGCTAATAATTTATTAGATATCTATCCAGACAGATCTATTGAAGCAAACCGTAGTAGTGGTCGTTTCGATTGGTCTAGAAGATCGCAACAATTTGGTGCTGGTGGTAGACATTTATTTGCAAGAGTAAGTTTTAACTTAAAATAAAATAAGTATCTTATAATAAAAAAAAGCGGCAATTTTGCCGCTTTTTTTTATTTGTACTTTAAAAGTTTAAAGGAATCACTAAACTCTCCGTACGTAAAATACTGAATCCAATCTCCAATATTTATATACGTACTATTTTCTTCTAATTTTATTTCTAAAGGAAGGTGTCTGTGGCCAAATACAAAATAATCGTAATGCTGTTGGGCTAGTTGCTGTTTGCAATATTGTACCAGCCATTCGTTTTCATCACCTAAATACTTGGCATCATCATCCCCAGAAATTAGTCTGTTTTTTACAGACATATAATGACCTAGACTTACACCAATATCTGGGTGTAACCATCTAAACATCCATTTAAATAAAGGAAAGGTAAACACTTTTTTCATGCGTTTGTAGCCATAGTCTCCAGGGCCTAAACCATCTCCATGACCAATTAAAAATTTTTTATTGTTAATTAAAAACTCTTGTGGTTCTTTATATACAGGTATGTTTAGTTCTTTTTCAAAATAACCATTCATCCATAAATCATGATTACCAATAAAAAAGTAAATAGGAATTCCTGAGTCTTTTATTTCCGCTATTTTCCCCAAAATTCTTACAAACCCTTTAGGAACTACGGTTTTATACTCGAACCAAAAATCGAATAAATCGCCTTGTAAAAAAATGGCTTCTGCATCTTTTTTAACTTCATCTAACCAAGCAACAAACTTTTTTTCGCGAGGAAAACTAGCTTCTGGAGTAGGTGCACCAAAATGTTGGTCGGATGCGAAATAGACTTTTTTATTCTCTGATGTTGTTATAGAAATCAAGGAGTTATTTATTTAGAACGGTAAAAATATAAAAACTAATTTATAAACCGGTAAAAGCAATTAAAAAGGTTGGAAGCAGATTTTGTTTTTAGATTAAAAACATCTCGATACAATTTTGCGAAAAAGCAAAATCACTCGATGTGACAGTATGGGGTTTAGAATGAATAATCACGTAGTTTCTTTGCGTTCAGTTTTGTTTCCATCCAGTTTTGTTATTTCGACCTTTTGGGAGAAATCACATATAGTTTGTTGGCGCTGTGGTATCACTGTTATGAGATTTCTCCTTTTGTCGAAATGACAAAACTGTATTTTACCCTTTCCGCTTAACAAATATTTTGAATAATACACGCTGTCAGTTCGAGTGAAATTTCTTTTTCAGAAATTTGGTATCGAGAACACTTCAATCAAAAAAACTATTCTTTAATAATCTTTTTATATAAGTTACCAGCATCCGTAAAAACTTTGATAAAATAAACACCTTTACTAAGTTTACTTAGATTAATTTCTTTGTTGGTAGATGTAAGTATCTCTTTACCAGGGGCGTTGTAAATGGTAGCACTTTTAAAAGTTATTTTTTTTGATGTTTCAATAGTTAAAATATCACTTACTGGGTTCGGAAATAAAGAGATGTTTTCTAATATAAAAGGATTGTTTTCTATACCTAACGTAGTGGTGTTATTTTTTGAAATTAAATGAGAATCAGGATCAATATTGATAGCGCTTACAGAGAAATTTACATTCTCTATAAAGGTTTCTCCATTTGTTAAATTGTCTAAAACAAGATCTAAAACCTCTCCATTACTCCCGTATAAACGTATAAGAACATTGGCTTCAAAGAAAGAAACAGAAGCATGACTCTGAGTTTGGTTTAATTGTATGCTTATGGTGTTTGTTGTTGGTTGATGCCAGTTTACATTATAAGTTGGATAGCCTTGGTTGTAAACCCAATCGTTAAAAAACTCATTTAAATCTAAACCACTTACGGTTTCTAAATGTGCCATTAAATCTGGAGTTTTTGCATAATTATAAGCTAAATCAGGATCTGAAATGTAGTTTTTTAAAGCATCAAAAAAATGGGTATCTCCTAATTTCTTTCGTAACATGTGTAAAACCATTGCGCCTTTGTTGTAAGATAATCTACTGTTAAATATTCTGCCAACGCTTGTGGTATCTGCATCCGTAAGATACACAGCGCCATTTTTAGATGAGGTTACAGAGTTTATTGTAGAATTTCTCCAACTTTTAAAAGAAGCGTCTCCATCTAGGTGCGCTATGGTTAAACCAGATAAATAAGTAGCAAAACCTTCGTTTAACCAAATATCTTTCCAGCTACCGCAAGTAACTTTATTCCCAAACCATTGGTGTGCCAATTCATGCGCAATTAATCCACGATTAAAATTCCCCATAAAAGAAACAGTGGTGTGTTCCATTCCTCCACCCCAACCAAATTGAGCATGCCCGTATTTTTCATTTTTGTACGGATAATCGCCAAACAAATCGATAAAATGTTCCATAATATCAACCGTAATTAAAGTGTTGTTTTGTGCTGAAGTTAAATTCTCTGGATACACATAATTTATAATCGGAAAATTATTTTCATTATGAGAAACCTGATGCGAATAGGTTTTATAATCGGTCACTGCAATGGCTATTAAATAAGCAGGAATAGGGTGTTGGTGTTTAAAGTGGGTGGTTTTATAACCTAAAGTAGTTGTTGTGCTCTGCTCTAATCCGTTGGAAACGGAAACATATTGTTCTGGTGCAGTAATATATACATCAATCGTGTCAATTTTATCATTTAAATCTTGCTTACAAGGCCACCAACCTAAAGCGCCATAGGGTTCAGAGAGTGTCCAAAGTACTGGCGTATTTGATGCTCCGTGTGTGTTTACTTCAAAAGAACCAAAGCCATTACTTGTTGGGTTTCCGTTGTAATCGATAATAACTGATGTTGAATTTCCTTGATTTAAAGTATTTTGAAGTGTAATAACTAATTCGTCATTTGAATTCTGAAAAAAAGTGACTGCATTTTCATTTTGAGTTACCGAAGTAACGGTCATATTATCATCTAAATCGAAAATAACAGCGCTTAAATTGTTTAAAGCAGTAAAAGTGGTAGTTACTTTACCGGAAATAGCTGCTATGGCAGGATCTACAGTAAACTCTAATTTATGATAGGTAATATTGTAATTAGACGTGTTTGGGTTTGCTTTAAAATGAATTTTTGTTGCGGCAGATTTTGCTTCTGATTCTGCAATTTTTATGAGTTCTTGGGCAGTTGCGCTTGAAATATGACCAAAAATAAGGAGGCAGACAACCAAAAAACGAATCATAATGAATAGGATTAGAATTTAAAAGTACTGTTTAAAATTTAAAATAAAAAATATAGGTGTTAAAGTAGTTCTGTAATTTTTTAGAATGTACCTATCTTTGCAACATGTTAGAAGATAAAAATACACAAAAGACGTCGTTGGCCGAACTAGGTGAGTTTGGTTTAATCAACCATATTACAAAATATTTTAAAGTACAAAATTCATCAACAATAAAAGCTATTGGAGATGATGCTGCTGTTTTAGATGCTTCGGATAAACAAACTTTGGTTACCACAGATTTGTTGATTGAAGGTGTGCATTTCGATTTAAGTTACATGCCGCTAAAGCATTTAGGCTACAAGGCAATAATGGTAAATTTGTCTGATGTATATGCAATGAATGGTGTTGCAGAACAGGTTACAGTTTCTATTGCCGTTTCTAACAGATTTCCATTAGAAGCAATTGAAGAATTGTATGCCGGAATTCAGTTGGCTTGTGAAAGCTATAATGTAGATTTGGTTGGTGGAGACACTACTTCTTCTACCAAAGGAATTTTAATTTCTGTAACTGCTATTGGTAAAGCAGCAAAAGAAGATGTTGTGTATAGAGATGGAGCAAAGGAGACGGATTTAATTGTGGTTTCTGGAGATTTAGGTGCTGCGTATTTAGGCTTACAGGTCTTAGAAAGAGAAAAACGAGTTTTTAACGTTGATCCAAATAATCAGCCAGATTTAGATAATTATACCTATTTAATTGAGCGTCAGTTAAAGCCAGAAGCACGTAAAGATATTCCGGGTTTATTAAAAGAAATGGAAGTAAAACCGACTGCTATGATTGATGTTTCTGATGGACTTTCATCTGAACTTTTTCATATTTGCACGCAGAGCAAAGTAGGGTGTAAGGTATACGAAGATAAATTACCTTTAGATCCGCAAGTAATTTCTGCTTGTGAAGAATTTGAATTAGATTCTACCATGGTTGCTTTAAGTGGTGGTGAAGATTACGAACTTTTATTTACAGTGCCTATTGCAGATTTTGATAAAATAAAAGGAAACCCACACTTTTCTATTATTGGACATATTACTGCAGAAAACCAGGGCTTAAATTTAGTAACAAGAGCAGAGCAAGAAATTGAATTGAAAGCGCAAGGTTGGAACGCTTTAAAGAATGAATAAATACAGTGATGAGGTTATATAGAAAAAGGCGAAAAATTTTAAATTTTTCGCCTTTTTTATTTACTGTTATCAATAGTTTTTCTAATTTGATATAAAAGTTATTTTTCTTGTATCACTGCTGTTATAGCATTTAATGTAGTTTTCATTTGGCTTTCATTGGTAGCTCCCATATGACCAATTCTAAAATAAGAGTTTTTAAGTTCTGGCAATAATCCTCCAGCAAGTATAACTCCTTTTTCATTGATTGATTTTAATATAGATGCATCCATATTTTCTGGGTAAAATATAGCTGAAAGTGTATTGGCAGCTATACTTTCTCGCTTTGGAATCATTTTTAGACCAAGGTTTTTAAGTGCAATTCGTATTTCTGTTGCAATATGTTTATGTCTTTCAAAACGAGTATTTAAGCCTTCTTTTAAAATGTTATCTAAACTTTTTTCTAAGGCAATTATAAGGTTTACTGGTGGTGTCCCAAAATACGAAGTTTGTTTGTTTTGATAAGCCTTCATAACTGGTAGCCAATTATTCCAGTCAGCGTAATAATTTGGTACAGGAGTTTGTCTTTTTTTAAATAATTCTATCGCTTTTTCTGATACTGATAATAAAGCCAAACCCGGAGGAACTCCAATAGCTTTTTGTGAAGCTGTAAGTACAACGTCTACTCCCCAATCATCTTGTTTAATTTCTTCTCCTGCAACAGAGCAAACACCATCAAGAATAGAAAGTACGTTGTATTTTGTAGCTAATTTACAAATAGCTTCTGCATCGTTTAATACCGCTGTAGAAGTATCTACATGGGTGAACGTTAAAAGCTTATAGTTTTTAGATTTTAGATGCTTTTCAATAACTGACATAGGTACAATATCTCCTGTTTCAGAAGCTACAATATCTACATTTGCACCATATCGTTTAAGTATTTCAGCGTAGCGTAAACCAAAATAACCTGTAGAAATTACAAGTACATTATCTCCTTGTTCAATAAGATTAGCTACTGCCATTTCCATAGCAAAAGTTCCTGTTCCTGCAACAATAAATACTTGACCAAGCTCTGTTTGACAGACCTCTTTAAAACCTTTTAAACTATTTGCAAAAATATCTATAAAATGAGGGTCTAAATGACTTGGTGTAGGTTCAGACATAGATTGTAAAACATTTGTTTCAAACTCTATTGGGCCAGGAATCATTAATAATTTTTTCAATTGTATTCTATTTTTAAATTGTTGGTAACTTAATTGATCTGTAAAGTTTTAATGTTTTAGATTAGAAGTTAAACGAAATTAGTAGTTTTTTATGAGAAAGCCAAGTAAACTATTCTTGTAAATAAATAACCGTAGAAATTTTAAAAAGTCTATTCGTATTTTAATTTCAGTGCTTTTCTTTTGTCTTGATCCGATACTTTTTTTTGTTTCCAATAAGGCTCTGTGCTGCTTGCTTTTAGTTTTGCAGTTGTTAATAACCCTGTTCCATTATCTTCTGTCCAATTCAAAATTTTGTATGGAAAGTTTTTTTCTACTCCAATGGTAAGTGTTCTATTAATACTTAGATACTTTATTTTATAGTTGAGTGTTTTTTCTGATGTTGTTTTGCTAATTTTTGCTTTCTCTACATCCATTTTTTTGTAGTTAAAACGGCTGTAAATAGTAGAAGGAATTAAATTGATTTCTCCTTCTGGTAATTGCCCTTTTGCAATACGAATTTTAGTAAATAATGCTTCTTCTAAATAAGTAGCATTAATTGTTTTCTCTTCGTCTCCATCAGCTTCAAAATAAGAAAATTGTTTAAAATTATAGGTGTCATCAGCAAGGTTTAACTGCGTAAAAGTATGTCCGCACCATTCTTGAATACTGGTTGAAGATTTTAAGGTAAAAGGATATTTTTTAGTGTTAATAGGTGTAAAAGTAGAAGTGATAATAGCGTAATCGTAAATGCCTGTATTAAATTTACGAACATGATTTAGTTTCATGACAGAAACAGCGTCGGTTCCTGCTTTTTGCGGATTGTCTAATTTTACTTGCTTGCTAACAGAAAATGGTTCTGTAACAAAAACCAAAACAACTTCTCCTTCTCGTATTTCGCCATATCTAGCCTGTTTTAAAGTATAACTATTCAACTCAGCTTTCCCAGAATACCAATACTTATTAAATTGATTATTTTTAGAAATAGGGTTGGTCTCTTTTTTTATAGTTGCTTGAGATGTTTTATTTGTTTGTCCGGATTGGCAACCTATAAAAGAAAAAAGGACTAAGTAAAAAAGGGCAGATCTAGTATTCATCATGTTTTGTAACTTATGTAGTTAATCATAAATTGGTCGAAAATTATAGATAAATTTTACAAAACGTTTGATTATTTACTTTTTATCACTTAAAAGCTTTTGCAAATAGTCATTTTGTTTTTCTAGAAGCTCGTTGGTTTTGTGCATTAACTCAATATTTTTAGGAGTTACAACTGCTTTATTCTTTGGGTCGTCTGCTTTCTTTTTTATAGAATTCATCACTTTAACAACCAGAAAAACTGTAAAAGCAATAATTAAAAAATCGATACTAGCTTCAAATAATTTACCGTAACCAATAGCAATTTCATCAACAGTAATTTTTTCTTTAACGAGTATCGCTTCTCTTAGAATAATTTTTTTGTTTTCCCATTTTGTACCTTGAGTCATAAAAGATAGCGGAGGCATTAAAACTTCTTTTACCAATACGCTTATTACTTTGTTAAAAGCAGCGCCAATAATAACCCCAATAGCAATATCTATCATGTTACCTTTTACGGCAAACTCTTTAAAATCTTCAATTAATTTAAACTTCATCTTTAATTTCTTTATAACACCATTAAATTACAACCTCTAATATCTGAATTATCGAAACGACCAATAATTTCGAAAGTACCGTTTTTATGTACTTTGCCTAAATCTTGCGTAGCAATAAAAGCACAAGAATTATAATTGGCTAAATCAATTACGTTAATTCCGCCTGTTTTTCCTACTTGTTGAATTGTTAAAGCATCTTCTGTGTCTCGGGTAAGAATCTTCATCCAAGGAGGTGTGTCAAAAACGCCGTTTCCGTTAGAATACCCCTGACTCAATAATTCTGTCATTCCGTATTCTGAGTGAATTTCAGTAACCCCAAATCCGCTTTGTAAAAGCTGATGCAACTCATCTCTAATCAACTCTTTTCTTCGTCCTTTCATGCCACCAGTTTCCATAATAATGGTATTTTTTAGGTTGAATTGTTGCATTTCTATCAAATCTAACAACGCAAAAGAAACACCAATTAAGAGCGTTTTTTGTCCTTTTTTATCTAATTCGACTAGTTTTTTTGCTAATTCTTGAATATTATCTAGATAAAATCCACTTTCTAAGTTGTTAGATTTCTGAATTAAATCATCAACCATATACACTAAAGAAGAGCCATTTCTTTCTAAATAATTTGGCAATAAAGCTAAAACAGCATACTCTTCTATATTGCCATAAAAATGAGCAAATCCTTTTAGGTAGCTTTCCTTGTAGAGGTTAATATCTGTTACAAAATGCTTGCTTGTAACACTACCTGTTGTACCAGAACTTGTAAAGGTTTCTTCAATTTCTTCTAAGGAAGAAAGTACTTTTTTGCTCTTAAAAAACTGAATAGGTAAAAACGGAATTTCTTCAACCTTAGTAACGTCTGAAGGATGAATGTATAATAAATCGCAAAAAGACCTATATACTTTATTGTTTTTAAATTGATGTTTAAAAACAGCTAAAGCAACTTGCTTAAAATCTTCTTGGTTTTGGATGTTAAAAATATTGTTTTGCATAAATTCGAAAAAACGTCCACAACACTTTTGTTGTAGTTTCTTATAATTATCATTCCCTTGTTTGTGCTGAACTAGTTTCAGTAAAACGGAGATTTACATAAAGAATTCTCTTTAAAAAACTTTACAATGCAAAAATAGAATTATTTAACGCAACCTTTTATAAGTTTTTGCATCTTATAATAAAAGAGCCAAATAATGACGTTAAAAAGTATCATTTTAATTGTTTTTCTAGTTTCATTATCTTCTTGTGAAGACAACGAAGTACTAATAGATTCAGATAATTTATTAATAGGAACTTGGTTCGATCCTGTTTACGATGGTGAAACGACAACATTTAAAAGAGGAAACTCTTTGCCAAATGATGCCTACGGAATTTCATTTCATAAAAATGGTGGTTTTATAGAACGAACTTCTGGTTGGTGCGGTACACCGCCTTTATCTTTTTTTAATATTGAAGGAACTTTTGAGTTAGAAAATACCCTTGTTAATATTTCTACAGAAAACTATCCAGCAAATTATGCGTGGAGAATTATTACACTCACAGAACATAAATTAGTGGTTAAAAGAGAACTAACAGCGCAAGAAATTGAACATAGAAGTTTAATGGATTTATTCAATGAAATTAAAGAATTGTCTAGCAGCGTTTCTTGCTCAGATACTGCAAATTGGTTGTTTACCGCTTACGGTGCAAAAGCTTGTGGAGGTTCGCAGGGATATATAGCTTATTCATCTGAAATAGATATAAATAATTTTTTAAATAAAATAGAAATATATACACAAGCAGAAAAAACATTTAATGTTAAATGGGGGGTAATTTCAGATTGTTCTATAGCAAGTGTTCCTCTTTCTGTTGAATGCGAAAATGGAATTCCAACCCTTAAATATTAATTTAATAACAAAAACCATGAAAAAAATCAGTTTACTTTTATTAGGATTACTAATCTTTACTTCTTGTTTAGATCAAGATGATTCGCCAAATTTTGCCTATGAATTCTTAAAAATAGACGAAGCAATTACTCCAGAAAGTTTTACATTTGGAGAAACAGATACCATTACCATAAAATATTCTTTCCCCAACAGTTGTTATTCCTTTAATCAAATTTATTATGAGGCTAAAGATTCTACAAGAACAGTTGCAGTGAGAGCAACGGTTTTATTAGATAAAGAATGTACAGAAGAAATTGTGCAAGAAGAAAAGAAGTTTGTAGTTACCGTGTCTCAAACAGAAGACTATATTTTTAAGTTTTTTAAAGGAACTGATAGTGAGGGCGAAAATATTTTTGAGGAAGTAATAGTTCCTGTAAATTAGTACCATCAAAATAGAAGAGCTCATACAAGAATGTTGTCAGCAAAAAATGGCAGCGCAATCAACAGTTTATCAGCTTTATGCCGATAAGCTGTTTGCGGTTTGTTTAAAATACTCCAGTAATTATCAAGATGCAGAAGATAATTTACAAGATAGTTTTATGACTATTTTTGAGAAAATAAAACAATATAATCATAAAGGTTCTTTTGAAGGTTGGTTAAAACGTATAACTGTAAATACAGTTTTACAAAAATATAGAGTAAAGTCTCCTTTGCAAAATGTTAGTAATTTTTCTGATGAATTAGAAACAGAAGAAGAGTTTAATATAGAAGACACTGCTTTTAATGTGGATGTTTTGTTGAGCCTTATTCAGCAATTACCAGATCAATACAGATTGGTTTTTAATTTATATGTTTTAGACGATTATGCTCATAAAGATATTGCAGAAATGTTAGGGATTTCTGTTGGAACATCAAAGTCAAACTTATCTAGAGCAAGAAAAATTTTGAAAGATCAATTAGAAATGCATCAAAAAACAACAGAAAACGATTAATTGATGAAAAATAAGAATTTAGATAAATTGTTTCAAGATCAGCTTAAAAATTTGGAGGTAACTCCAGATAAAAAAGTTTGGAGCAATATAGAATCTAAACTTAAAAAGAAGAAAAGGAAAGTAGTACCTTTTTGGTGGTTTGCAGGTGCAGCGGCAGCCATGTTGCTTTTAGGAATGGTGTTGTTTCCAGTCGATAAAAACAAAACCGATTTTATAAAAATTGATTCTAAAACTATTGTTACGGAAAGTACAGAAAACGAAGTTGAAAAAAATGATCAACCTAAAACAGATACACTTATTCAAAATATAAAAATTAAAGAAGAGATACTCGTTGCTGATAAGAAACTAATAGAAAATGATAAAAAGAGAATAGAAAAACCTGGTTTTCAAAAGAAGTTAGTACGTAAAGAAATAGCTACTAAAAAGATTTTATTAGCTAATAATACAAACAACGAAATATTAGATTCTGTTAACGATAAAACGATAACTATAAATAAGGAAGTTTTTTCTGAAGAAAAAAACAAAATAGTAGAGATTGTAACTCAGGAAAAAGAATTGCCTAAAAATAAAGTTGATTTAGATAAATTTATAAAAGAAAAAGATAGTGTTTTTTCTATTAAAAATTTAAAAAATAAATGGTTTATTGCACCTGTTTTTGCAATTTTAAATTCAAATTCATTTTCAAATTCATCTCCTGTAAATAAAAACTTATCAAATTCTACAAAAGGAAAAAGCTCTTTTTCTTATGGTTTTCAAATAGGATACCAGATTAATAAAAAATGGAGCATTCAATCTGGTGTACATTTGCAAGAAATGAGTTTTGTGAACAATCAGGTAACAGCTGTTTCTTCAATTTCAAAAAGTTCATCTGCTATAGCATTTAATAGTGGTGCTTCTTTTTCTTTTAACAAAGCACCTACTCAAAGTTTAGATTATAGTAACAATACGGTTTTAGATAGAAGTAGTTTAACTGGAAATTTGGATCAAATATACGGTTATATAGAAATTCCTCTAGAAGTGAAATATAATTTTTTAAGTGTTAAAAACTTTAATACACAGGTGGTTGCAGGGTTTAGTTCTTTATTTTTAAATAAAAATGAAGTTAATTTTAGTTCTCAATTTATTTCAAATTCTGGTACTGCTAATAATTTAAATAAGCTTAACTTTAGTGGTAACCTAGGTTTCGATTTTAATTATTTTTTAAATAATAATTGGTCTTTAAATTTAAACCCTATGTTTAAGGCTCAGTTAGATACCTTTAGTGAAGATTCTAATGGTTTTTCCCCTTTTAATTTTGGTATCTATTCTGGTATCAAATATACATTTTAACGACATTTATTGTTGTTCCGTCGAAATGTAAGAAGTATTACTTCTTCATTATATTAAATTTGACTTTTTAAATGAAAGCAATATGACATTTTTAGCAAACACATATAGAACATTAAGTGGTACCAGAGAAATTATAGTATCATTAGAAGAAAAATCTACACAATGGGTTGTCTATAAGGATGAAAAACCTGCTTATTTTGTAGATTTTTATGATTTAGACAAAGAATCTAATGCTATGATGAATAGCTTAGTATTGTGCACTAAAAGAACAATTTACGAAGTTTTAGAGATTATTAATAATAAGAACAATATTAACTTATCCGTACCTATAAAATCTAGATTAGGTTTTAAAAAAATTATAAAATCTAGAAAAGTAGAATTAGACTTAGGGCCAATACCAGAAGAATGGTTGGCATACTCTTTGTAGTATAATTTTATATTAAAGTATTCTATTTTTATTTTTTGGGGATTAAATAAAAATAATTTATTTCTACAACGCTAATTGTTTAATAATAAACAATTAGCGTTGTTTTTGTTTAATATATGTAAGTCTAAAAATTATTCGTAAATTCGTTTTTAAGATATTAACAACAAAAACAGAACAGCAAAATGACAGACTTTGGAATTCAAGAAGCTTTACAAAAGCTAGGATTAAAAGCTATAAATAATGGAACTTCTACAGGATCTACTAATTTTTCTAATGGCGAATTGATAGAGAGTTATTCTCCTGTTGATGGAAAATTGATTGGAAAAGTAAAAGCAACTACAAAAGAAGATTACGAAAAAGTGATGGAAACAGCCGCTAAAGCTTTTTTATCTTTCAGAAATATGCCAGCTCCACAAAGAGGAGAAATTGTACGTCAGTTTGGTAACAAATTAAGAGATTTAAAAGAACCTTTAGGCAAGTTGGTTTCTTATGAAATGGGAAAATCTTTGCAAGAAGGTTATGGAGAAGTACAAGAAATGATAGATATCTGTGATTTTGCTGTAGGTTTATCTCGCCAATTAAACGGACAAACAATTCCGTCTGAAAGACCAGGACATGTAATGAGAGAGCAATGGCACCCAATTGGTGTTGTTGGTATTATCTCTGCCTTTAACTTTCCGGTTGCTGTTTGGGCTTGGAACACTGCTTTAGCATGGATTTGTGGTGATGTTTGTGTTTGGAAAGGATCTGAAAAAGCACCTTTATGTACCGTTGCTTGTCAGAATATTATAGCCGATGTTTTAAAGAAAAATAATTTACCAGAAGGAATCTCTTCTATTATTAATGGCGATTATAAAGTGGGAGAAATGATGACTACCGATACTCGTATTCCATTAATTTCTGCAACAGGTTCTACCAAAATGGGACGAATTGTTGGTGCAACTGTTGCACAACGTTTTGGTAAATCATTATTGGAATTAGGAGGTAATAATGCCATTATTATTACGCCTACTGCAGATTTAAAAGTAGTGGTGCCTGGTGCTGTTTTTGGTGCTGTTGGTACTTGCGGACAACGTTGTACATCTACAAGAAGATTAATTATTCACGAATCTGTGTATGATAAAGTAAGAGATGCTATTGTTGGCGCTTATGGTCAAATTAAAATAGGAAACCCTTTAGATGAAAACAATCATGTTGGTCCATTAATAGATCATGATGCTGTAAATACGTATTTAGCTGCAATAGAAAAAGCAAAAGCAGAAGGCGGAAAAGTTTTAGTAGAAGGTGGTGTTTTAGAAGGTAAAGGATACGAATCTGGATGCTATGTTAAACCAGCAATTATAGAAGCAGAAAATCATTTTGAAATTGTTCAGCATGAAACTTTTGCACCTATTTTATATTTGATAAAATATTCTGGAGAAGTAGAAAACGCAATTGACAAACAAAATGGAGTTGCCCAAGGTTTATCATCAGCAATTATGACCAATGAACTAAAAGAGGCAGAGAAATTCTTGTCTTATGCAGGTTCAGATTGTGGAATTGCAAACGTAAACATAGGAACTTCTGGTGCAGAAATTGGTGGTGCTTTTGGTGGTGAAAAAGAAACTGGTGGAGGTAGAGAGTCGGGTTCTGATGCTTGGAAAGTATATATGCGTAGACAAACAAATACCATTAATTATTCTGATGAATTACCTTTGGCACAAGGAATAAAGTTTGATCTTTAATTGTTTTTTAGAGTCTTAAATATATTTGAAGAGGCTGTATAAAAAGTGAGTTTTTTGTCAATTTGAATTTATTTCAGATTCTTTTGAAGGTTGATTTTTAGTAAGTAGAGATACTGAAACAAGTTCAGCATGACAAGATTTAATCCTTTTTAGACAGCCTCTTTAGTTCTTTTACAGAAGCTTTTAAAAACTTGACTTTCTAAAATAAAACAGCTAACTTCGTTTAACTTCTGATAAAATGAATTAAAACTCACCTTATCATTATAGTTAGCAGCAAGAAAAAAAAGAATGAAAGAGGAAAATATAGATAGACGATACTTACAATTAGGTGAACAGATAGAAAGCGGTTTATATGGATCTAAGGTGAAAAAAGAAGCATCTATTTATAAAAGCATATCTAATAGTCATATAGAACCGTTTCTGAAAAATATTAATGATTTCTATTCAAAGGAAATTAATCCTGTTTTCAGACCTTATCCAGTAGCTTTAATCGAAGTTATTTTATCTTTGTTCTTTAAAAACAACAGTAAAGATGTGAAATTATCAGACTGTTTTTGTTTAATTTTCCAAGAAAATATAGAAGGAACAAAAAAAACTTTCATAAAAGATAAATATATTAACATGTTAGATGCTGGTCATGCATCTAAGCAATCTTTAAATACTAACAATCCTTTAATTATTTGGGAATTATCTAAAAATAGTTTTCTCGCATATAATGAGTTTTTAAATGTTTTGGTTGGTGCTATTCTTATAAATTATCGTTACTCTATTGGAAAAGATTACAAATTTAATTCTCTTGACAATGCGTATGCCAATAAGGTCAACCAATTAATAGAATTAAAACCTGAAGGAAAATGTTATGAATATTTATTTGAATTGCTACGACCTGACATCAGAAATGCTATTGGGCATCAGAATATTTGGTTTGACAAATCTAATAGATTAGTCACATATTTAAATGACAAAACTGGTACAAATGAAACTATGTCCATCGAGGAATTTATTCTTTTGGATGCAAAGGCTTCATATTTAGCAGAAGCATATTTAGTTTCTATCAGTACCATTGCAGTTTTTTCAATTGGAACAACAAGCGACAAAATAGGATTACCAAAAGAACTAACGTCATTAATAATGAATATTATTTCAACGGAATAAAAATCCAGCTGCTAACACTGTGTATAATTAATTGCTTGGTTTTAGCCAATTTACGAAAGTCCTTGCGGACTTTCTATTCGTGTTTTATTTACTAATTTCAGTGCTTAAAACACGCAACTAATCTTACACAAAAACGTTAAACGTTTGTTTTTCTTCTAAAGAACTATATTCTGCTTCTGTAGGTAATTTTTCAATAATACTATTTAAGTCTATAATATTTTGGCCATTATTTCCCCGCGAACCTTGTCCTGATTGTCTTGGCTCAGTACTATATGGATACTTTACATAAACATTCTTTTTTTTCTTTCCCTTGATGTCGTAATAAACGGTAAGGCCTGTTCTAATTATTGACATAGAGGTCTTTGTGTCTGTAGTACTTATATTTAAGTAAACATAATTGTCATCTTGTGAAACTTTATATAAAATGTTCTCATTGGATACTTGTGTTGTATCCGTGGGAAAATTTGTTGTATTTGAAGCAAAAGAATAAAGGCTTGAAAGTAGTGTAAGTAAAATGGCTAAATGTTTCATTTTTTGTAATTATTAGAGTTTAGAATTCTGATTTAAATTATTCATACGGTATAAAGACTATTCTATTTTAAAAAAAATCAAATTCAATAATCTGATAAATGAAGAAAAGACTTCATCACATCTTCCAGTTCATAAAATCATAAAAAATACCGTCGATAAAAAAAGCCGTTCTGTATAGACAATTGCCTTAAAGATCTATTTCAGTTTTATAAGGAAGTATATAGTTTCATATTTGAAGTGTTAATTAAAAACACACAAAAATGAAATTATATCTCATCATAACAAGTTTTTTAATCGTGCAATTTTCATTTGCACAAGAAGTGTCTAACACTTCAGTAGCAAAAATATGGTCATTAGAAGAAAGTATTACCTACGCTTTAGAAAACAACATTACCGTTAAGGATGCTTCTTTAAATACCAATATTGCAGAAGTAAATTATGATAAAGCAAAATCTTCCAGACTGCCTAACTTATTTGGTAGTGCTTCTCAAAATTTTTCTAACGGAAATTCTATTGACCCAATAACAAGTGATTTTGTGTCAGACCAAATCTATAGCACCAATGTGGGCATCAATAGTTCAATGACCTTGTTTCAAGGCAATCAAATTAACAATGATATAAAACAACGTGAATTACTTTTAGAACAGAGTTCATTTATTGAAGAAGTAGCAAAGAATAACATTGTTGTTAGCATTTTAGAAACCTATTTGCAAAGTTTATATAGTAAAGAAAGTATTAGTATAGCAGAAAATAATCTTTCGGCTTCAGAAAAGGAAGTGTTACGTGCCAAAGCACGATTAGACGCAGGAGAAATTGCACTTAATGATTATACAGAAGCACAAAGTCAAACGGCAACAAATAAGTACCAAGTAATTGCTGCAAAAAACAATTACCAACAAAATATAATTGTTTTAAAGCAATTATTAGAATTGCCACCTACACAAGAGATGGAGGTTGAAACCATTGATAAAAATATAGATTTAATTAATTTGGAACTTAATAAAATGACGATTTATAACAATGCGTTAGGCCATCTACCAGAAATTAAAGCAAGTAGCTTAAATATCGCTGTTAACGAAAAGGAGTTGGACATTGCAAAAGGTGGCTATTTACCAACATTATCTTTAACAGGAAGTATGGGAACTGGTTACACAAGTATTAGAGACAATACATTTTTAGATCAATTTAATCTTAATTTTAATCAAAGAATAGGGCTTTCACTAAATATTCCAATCTTTAATAAAAACCAGACTAAAGCGGCTATAAGCACAGCAACTATAAACATTAAAAAAGCTCAAATACAAAAACAAAATTCTGAAAAAGAAATCTATAGAAAAGTTGAGACTGCCTACCAAAATGCACTCTCAACACAAGAGCAAGTTATTGCTGCAGAAGCTTCTAAAGCTGCAGCCGAACAATCGTTTAATCTGGCACAAAAGAAATATGAATTAGGAGCTTTGAGTACTACAGATTTAGTGATTAGTCAAAACACATATACAAATGCTCAACAAAATTATTTACAAGCCAAATACTTAAATATTTTATATCATCAATTATTACAATTTTACCAAGGAAACGATATTAAACTTTAATCAACAATACTATGAAAAATAAGAAATTAATAATAGGTAGCATTCTAGTAGTTATACTTGCTATCGTAGTTTACAGCTTTGTTAACAATGATGATGCTGTAATAATAGAAGCTAAAACGGTCATCGCAAAAAAAGCGAAAGTTACTACAATGGTTACGGCAACTGGCACCATCGAGCCTATAACCAAAGTAGAGGTTGGAACGCAAGTTTCTGGTGTAGTCGAAAAAATATTTGTTGATTATAACAGTGAAGTTAAAGAAGGACAATTAATTGCCGAATTAGACAAAACTAATCTGTTAACTACATTATCGCAGGCGCAAGCTGTTTATGATAATGCTGTAAATCAAAAGAACTACACCAAAACCATTTACGACCGTCAAAAATCCTTGTATGACAGTCAGGTTATAAGTAGATCTGATTTTGATGATGCGAACTTCAATTACGAAACAGCAAAAAGCACAGTTACTCAACGTTTGTCTGATTTACAAAAAGCGAGAACCAATTTAAGTTATGCCGATATTCATTCACCAATTGATGGTGTAGTATTGTCGAGAGCCATAGACGAAGGACAAACTGTTGCGGCAAGTTTAAGCACACCAACACTATTTACTATTGCAAAAGATTTAAAACAAATGCAAGTAGAGGCTAATGTTGATGAAGCAGATATAGGACAAGTGAAAGAAGGACAACGTGTTAGTTTTACTGTTGATGCTTATTTAGAAGATGAGTTTGATGGTGTTGTTACACAAGTACGTTTAAACCCAACGGTAACTTCCAACGTGGTTACTTATACGGTAGTAATTAAAGCAGATAACCCTGATTTAAAATTAAAACCAGGCTTAACAGCAACCATTTCAATTTACACCTTGGAATTAAATGATGTATTAACTGCCGAAGCCAAAGCCATTAACTTTAAACCAACACGTCCAGAGTTAACAGCTTATAATGAACAACAAAATCTTACAGTACAACAAACAAATGAAAGACCTACAGAAAGAAGTAATGGTAGCGTTGTTTGGGTTTACAGTAGCAATGGCGAAATAAAACCTCAAAAAGTCACTTTGGGAGCAAGCGATGGCGTAAACGTGCAAATTTTAAGTGGTATTACTGAAGGTGATAAATTAGTGTACAGTTTAGAAGGCGTTAGTAAAACAGCAGCAAGTGCAGCAGATAAAAGTAAAAGTCCATTTATGCCACAAACAACAAGAGGTGGAGGAAAAAGATAATACGATGAAAAAAGAAATCATAAAAATAGAAAACTTAAAGCGTGAGTTTACAATGGGCAATGAAACGGTTCACGCGTTAAAAGGTATTTCGTTTGATATAAAAGAAGGCGAGTTTGTAACCATTATGGGTTCATCTGGTTCTGGAAAAAGTACGATGTTAAATATTTTAGGTTGTTTAGACCAACCTACATCTGGGAACTATGAAATTGATGGTGTTAAGGTTAAAGACCTTACTAAAAATCAGTTAGCAACCATACGAAATGAAAAAATCGGATTTATTTTTCAATCCTATAATTTATTAGCCAGAACATCTGCTATTGAAAATGTAGAATTACCGCTTTTATATAACAGTAAAGTTTCCACAGAAGAACGTAGAAAACGTGCAATAGAAGCGTTGCAAAAAGTAGGTTTGGGCGATAGGTTAGACCATACGCCTTCGCAACTTTCAGGTGGTCAACAACAACGTGTTGCCATTGCAAGATCGTTAGTAAACAACCCTGTAATGATTCTTGCCGATGAAGCAACAGGAAACTTAGATACGCGAACTTCTTACGAAATTATGTCTTTGTTTCAAGACTTGAACAAACAAGGAATAACCATCACTTTTGTAACGCACGAAGAAGATATTGCAACATTTAGTAGTAGAACCATTGTTTTAAAAGATGGAAATATCATTCAAGATTACAAAAATGAAAATGTACAATCGGCAGCAGAAGAGTTAGCAAAATTGCCTAAAGAAAATCATTAATTATGAGACTATTAAATTTATTTAAAATCGCTTTTAAAGCCATTGTTCTTAATAAAATGAGGACCCTACTTACAATGTTGGGCATTATTATAGGTGTAGCATCGGTAATTGCAATGCTCGCTATAGGTGAAGGCTCTAAAGAAAGCATTCGCGAAAACATTTCAAGTATGGGCTCTAATATTATTACTATTAGACCTGCATCTGCTTCAAGTGGTGGTGTTCGTGCAAGTGCAGATGAGATGCAAACACTTACCCTTAAAGATTATGAAGCCGTTAAAGATCAAGCCACCTTTTTAAGTTATGCAACACCATTGGTTACTGGTAAAGGACAAGTTATAAATGGTGCTAACAACTGGCCATCGGGTATCTATGGTGTCAATCCAGATTATCTAAAAATTAAAGTAGTTGATTTGCAAAGCGGCAGTATGTTTACAGATGCCGAAGTAAAAATGGCTTCTAAAGTGGCACTTATTGGGCAAACGGTCGTGGACAATGTGTTTCCTGATGGGCAAGATCCTATTGGACAGATGATTCGTTTTAATAATATTCCGTTTAAAGTGATTGGTGTATTAGAAGTAAAAGGAGAAAACACCTTTGGTCAAGACCAAGATGATGTGGTTATTGCTCCATATACAACCGTACAAAAACGTATTTTGGCTATTGATTATATCAATCAAATTATGGCTTCGGCAATAAGTGAAGACGATGCGCCAAATGCTGTTACTGAAGTCTCAGAAATTATGAGAATTCAACATCAAATATCTAATCCAAATAAAGACGATTTTACTGTACAATCTATGGAAGAGCTTATTTCTACTTTTAGTTCTACAAGTGAGATGTTAACTTTATTATTAGTGGCAGTTGCTAGTATTTCGTTATTAATTGGAGGTATTGGAATTATGAATATCATGTATGTTTCTGTAAAAGAACGTACCAAAGAAATTGGTTTAAGAATGGCTGTTGGAGCAAAAGGAGCTGATATTTTAATGCAATTCTTAATTGAAGCCGTGTTAATCAGTATAACTGGCGGAATTTTAGGTGTACTTTTAGGACTCGCATCAACCATATTTATTGAAAAATTCTTAAATTGGCCAACAAGTGTAGCAATGTATTCTGTTGTAATTTCCTTTGCTGTTTGTGCTGTGACTGGTATCTTTTTTGGATGGTATCCTGCAAGAAAAGCATCAGCTTTAGACCCTATTACAGCATTGCGTTATGAATAAATTAATGATGAAAAAAAATAAAAAAGTAACCCTTTTTTCGCACCTTATTGTTTGGTTTACCTTATTTAGTATTCCTTATGTGCTATCTTATGGTCTAGAAGAAGAAATTAATAGAGTTATCTCTCGTTTTTGGATTCCCTTATTTTTTTATGCCATTCTTTTTTACACCAATTATTTTGTATTAATAGACAGGTTTCTTTTTAAGAATCAAACCATTAAATACATCCTAATAAATGGTGCTATTATTATGGTGTTTTTAACAATAAAATCGCAAATTGATGCACTTTTTTTTACTGATATAATTAGAAAATCATCAAGCAATACTAGTGTTGGACCACCATTTAAAATGATTATTTATGTGCAAATGCTATCTTATTTAGCTCCTGTACTTTTTTCAGCTGCCATTAAAACCACTAAGCGATTAATAAAAACAGAAGCACAACGTAAGGAAGCGACGAATTCTAAACTAGAATCAGAATTACAACATTTGCATTACCAGCTGCAACCGCATTTCTTTTTTAATTCGCTTAACAATATATATTCTATGGTGGATATTTCGCCAGAACAGGCAAAAAAATCCATTCATAGTTTAAGTAAATTAATGCGTTATATGCTGTATGAAACCAATATGGATGTATTACCACTTTCTAAAGAAATCGATTTTATGAAAAAGTATATCGATTTAATGAAGTTAAGAGTTTCGGATAAAACAGAAGTTAGTTATAATTTTCCTGAAGAAGAAACTGGTATTAAAATAGCACCATTGTTATTTATTTCATTAATTGAAAACGCATTTAAACATGGTGTGTCTGCAACTAAAGAAAGTTATATTAATATTTCTATGACATCAAATGAAAAAACAGTTCAATTTGCCATTGAAAACGATAATTTCCCTAAAAAAACAAACGATAAAAGTGGTTCTGGAATAGGGCTTCAAAATGTTGAGAAGCGGTTACAATTACTTTACCCTAATAAACATAGTTTTAATACGCGTATAGTGAATAATCGTTTTTTAATAGATTTAAAAATAGAAACAGCTTAAAATATGAGTAACTTAAAAATTACATGTGTTATTGTAGATGATGAGCCAATGGCGTTAAATCTAGTGGAAAGTTATGTCGAAAAAACGCCTTTTTTAGAGCTTAAACAAAAATGTAGTAGTGCTATTGAAGCTATGGAGTTTATTAAAACGGAACCTGTAGATTTATTGTTTTTAGACATACAAATGCCCGATTTAACTGGTATTGAGTTTTCTAAAATGCTACCAAAAGAAACACGTGTAATCTTTACTACGGCTTTCGATCAATATGCTTTAGAAGGTTTTAAGGTTGAAGCTTTAGATTATTTACTAAAACCTTTTGATTATGCTGAATTTCTTGCCGCAGCCAACAAAGCAAATACCTGGTTCGATTTGGTAAAAGGAAAAGGGGAGAAGCAACAAGTTTTATCGCCCGAAAAAGAGTTTCTTTTTGTAAAATCTGAATACAAGCAATTACGGATAAAATTGGCTGATGTCTTGTATTTTGAAGGCTTAAAAGATTATATAAAAATATGGTTGAAAGATAATCCGAAAGCCATTTTAACATTAATGAGCTTAAAATCTTTAGAAGCCGAACTGCCTGAAACACAATTTATGCGTGTACATCGATCTTTTATAGTTTCCTTAAAGAATATAGAAGTTATAGAACGTAGTCAGATTATTATAAACAAACAACGTATTACAGTTTCAGAACAATACAAGCCTAAATTCTTAGCATTTGTAAATGGTAATTCATTACAAAACTAGGGTTGTTTCATTTCATCTATCAAACAACCTAATTGGGCGATAAATAGATATAGTTTGTCTATTTACTTTTACCAAACAATCATATAAAAGTACTTTTGTGCCCACATAAAATCTTAACCTATAATTATGAAAAAAATCTTATTATCATTAGCATTAACTGCTACTATGTTTAGCTGTAGTAGTCTTAACAACGCAAATACATCAAGTATTACACAAGCAGCAACATTATTAGGTTCTTTAAGCTCTAATTCTACTGTACAACAAATTACTACTCTTTTTAGTTTATTAGACACTAATAATGATGAAGCTATTAGCTCTACAGAAGCAATTGGTACTGTGTCAGAAAACTTTAATGTTTTAGATACAGATAATAATTCAAGCTTAAACTTAACAGAATTAACGGGTTTATTAGGTTTGTTAAAATAAGTTTCTAGATAAATTTATAACTAAAAAGGGTGTGCTTTTAAATAGTATATCCTTTTTTTTTATGGTTTTTTATGTGGTTTAGTATTAACCTTCAGATATCTATGTCGATATAAGTTTCTTATTCGTAGATACAATTACAGCAAACCTCTATTGTCTTTTTATTTCAGAAACAATTCAAATACCTTTAAACTATCAATAGTAAATAACGTTTAGTATTGAGAAAAAAAGTTTAATCATTAAAATCTTGTTATTATGAAAACAGTTATAAAAACAATCATTTTGCCAGCAATGTTTATTGTGGCAATGACAACACAGGTTTCTGCACAAACAAAACGTAGTAATGCGAAAGCTAAAACCGTTACAACAACGACAACCAAAAGAACAAATGCAGTTGCAAAAAAAACATCAAATAAAAGGATTTCAAGTACTAAGGTTACTTATAAAAAACCCACTAAAAAAGTAACTTCGGTAAGGTCACTTCCTAAGAAAACGGTTGTAAAATACAAAGATCAGAATTACTATTATACAAATAACAGATATTACACGCAATCTCGAGGACGTTACATTGTTATTGCACCAAAAGTTGGGTTTAGAATAAACGTATTACCTACTAACTATAGAAGTGTACGTTTTAATAATCGAAGCTATTACAATGCAAATGGCATCTTTTATATTCAAATCAACAACCAATACGAGGTTGTTGACCCAGAAGTTGGCACCATAGTTTACAAACTACCAGATGATTACGAAAAAGTGACCATAGACGGGCAAACCTATTACGAATACGCAAACATCTTATATGAAAAAGTACAAATAGATGGTATTCGCGCTTATGAAGTGGTTGGCATTATAGATATGGAATAAAAAATTGATTTGATTGATAGTGATTGAAAAGTGGGTGGTTATTTTATAATTACTCACTTTTCTATTTAATAAATTTGAATCTGGTTTTATTATCGCTACTATAATTATTAATGGAAAATTAAATTCGCACATAGAAATATTACAAACTATTAATGAAATTTCAAATGGATTTAAACACTCATTTATAAACTCACAAATTCATTCATATAAAGGTTCAGAATACCCTGTAGTTTTTGCATACACGCTGAATTATAACGATTTAAAAAATCAACCAAAATTTCACACTCTGGATTTAAAAATTGTTTTAAAAGATTATGATTTGTTTTTAAGAGACATAAAAGATTTTATACAACAAAATTCATAGTATTATGGAATTAAGCACTACTGGCAACAAAGTATATAATTTATTGCTAGTTTTAGCTCACTTACGAAATTCCTTCGGAATTTAGCCGTTCGTGATTTATTTAATAACTTGGTTGCTTAACCACGCAACAAACCATATTCCTAAGTCACCTCCATTTTATATTTTTCTTTTAAGCTATCTTTAAATGATAAGATTTAAACCATTTTTAATTTATAGAGTCTAAGGTTTATGAAATTAGCACACATACAACATTTATATAACAGAGTTGGTTTTGGTATTACACCAAAAGAATTGGCTCGTTTATCTAAGAAAAGTAAAAAAAACGTTGTGAACGAGTTATTTGCTTCTTCTAAGAAAATAACTATTTTATCTGTAGATACTTCTTTTTTAAAAGGTATTTCTTTTAAAGATGCCAAGGATAAAAACAAACGTAAAGAACTTCAAAAAATTAGTAGGAAAAAAGTACAAGAACTTTCTACAGCTTGGTTTGAACGTTTAAATAATCCATCAGAAATTTTACGTGAAAAAATGACCTTGTTTTGGGCGAATCATTTTGTGTGTGAAAATAGAAACATATTATTTGTACAGAGTTACAATAATATGTTGCGTGAAAATGCTTTGGGAGATTTTAGAAATTTCACAAAATCGGTTTCTAAAGAAGCCGCTATGCTTTCTTATTTAAACAACAAACAGAACAAGAAAAAAAGTCCGAATGAGAATTTTGCACGCGAATTAATGGAACTTTTTACGTTGGGACAAGACAATTATACAGAACAAGATATAAAAGAGTCTGCAAGATCATTTACAGGATATAACCATAATTTTAAAGGACAATTCAATTTTAAACAAGGACAACATGATGCCGAAGAAAAAACATTCTTTAGTAAATCGGGCTATTTTAAGGGTGATGATATTATAGATATCATTCTAGAAGAGAAACAATGTGCACGTTTTATATCAGAAAAAATTTACAGCTATTTTGTTAACGAAAACATTAGTATTAACCATGTAGATGAAATGGTAGAGGTGTTTTATAAAGATTATAATATAGAAAATCTAATGCGTTTTGTATTGCTTTCTAATTGGTTTTATAACGATGAAAATATTGGAACGAAAATAAAATCGCCTATTGAATTTTTAGTGGGTATAAACACTATTGTACCTTATAAAATAGAAAAACCAAAACAAGTTTTATTATTGCAACGTTTATTAGGGCAAATTTTATTGAGTCCGCCAAATGTTGCTGGCTGGCAAACGGGTAGAAATTGGATTGACAGCAATACCATTGTTACCCGTTTGCGTCTACCTTCTGTTTTGTTAAACAATGCAGAAATTGCGTATTCAGAAATTGGTGATGAAGAAACCATGATTACCAATTTTAAGAAAAGAAAATTGCGTAAAAAAGCTTTCATAAAAGTTTCTGCAGATTGGAGTTCTTTTGAAGAAAATTATAAAAAGGAATCTAATAAGGAATTGGTACATCAAATTATAACATCAAAAATTAATAGTGGAACCGAAGAAATGTTAGAAAGAAATCAGCAACTTTCTAAGCACGATTTTGTTGTGCAATTAATGAGTTTACCAGAATATCAACTTTGCTAACCTCTCGACTGCGCTCGAGATGACAATATCAAAATTATGAACCATTCATAATTAAATTTTTGGCTATTTAATTAAATGTTTATATGATGCAACATGTGATCATTGAAAAAAAATAAATACATGAAACGTAGAAACTTTTTAAAACAGACAGCTTTTGCTTCAGGAATGTTTTTTGTTCCTCAATTTTTAAAAGCTTTTGAACAGCTTCCAAATAAAACATTTAGCAATAAAAAAGTAGTAATTATTCAGTTAAAAGGAGGTAATGATGGCTTAAATACGGTGGTTCCTTTTAACAACGATATTTATTATCAACAAAGAAATAACATCGCTATAAAACAAAACGATGTATTTAAAATTTCTGATGAGCTTGGTTTACACAAAAGCCTGCAACCATTGCAAGATTTATACAACAAAGGCTTTGTAAGTATTATAAATAATGTGGGGTATCCAAACCCTAATTTATCGCATTTTAGAGCTACAGATATTTGGCAAACGGCTAGTGATAGTAATGAGTACTTACAAAATGGTTGGGTAGGGCGTTATTTAGATTATACCAAAGGAAATCCATATGCTGCTATTGAGGTAGATGAAAGTTTGTCTTTAATGATGAAAGGAAATACACAAAACGGATTGGCAATTACAGATCCAAAAATGTTTTATAATTCTATGCGTCAACCTTTTTTTAACAACGTAGTTAACAACTATAATGATACACATTTAAGTGAACATAACTTAGGTTATTTGTACAACACAATGATTGATGCAAAATCATCTGCAAAACACATTTACGAAAAAAGCAACACAAAAAGTACGTCTGCAGAATACCCGAAAAATATCTTTGGTAAACAATTAAAAACCATTTCTCAGTTTATAAATTCTGGATTAGAAACACAGGTGTATTATGCAGGTTTAAGTGGGTTTGATACACACGCAAACCAACCAGGAACACAAGAAAGATTGTTGAAGGTGTATGCAGAAAGTATGGAAGTTTTTATCAACGATCTACAAAAAAATAACACGTTTGATGATGTTTTAATTCTTACTTTTTCAGAATTTGGAAGACGTGTAAAACAAAACGAATCTAAAGGAACAGACCACGGAACAGCCAACAATGTTTTTGTGATGGGAAAAAACTTAAAGAAACAAGGTTTGTATAATAACTTACCTAATTTAGGCGATTTAGATAAAAATGGAAACCTTAAATATGAAATAGATTTTAGAGAAATTTACGCAACAATTTTAGACAAATGGCTGCAAGTAGATGATGTTGCTATTTTGAATAAATCATTTTCTAAATTGAATTTTGTTTAACATTTCTCATATCCAGAATACGTTTTAATTAAACGATGCATGTAAATTTGGAAAGTCGAAATCTTAAAGTTATCTTTGGTAATTAATCAATATTTTATTTTAATACTGCAATGAAATCAATAAAAAGAAAATATCTACAAGGCTTTTATGAGACGCTCGTCCATGGCTTTGTTTGTGCTTCTTTTTCTTTTGCAATGTATAGAAAACGTAAAATTATCTTTGTGTATTAATTAGGCATTTCGAGTGTGCCTACACAACTCTATTTCATTATTTCTTATAGAAGATATTCAAAATAACAAATTGAATAGCTTTACTCGCATATGTAATAATGTTTCCATTTAGAGTTTACGATACTGTTTTTTATATACATAAATTTAAAATAATAATATCATGGCTGTATTGAGAAAAAAGCTCACAAAAGCAGAATTAAACGAGAAAAAACAAGAGAAAATTTTAAAGAAATTAGAAGATAAAAAAATGAAGAAACGGAAATCTAGAAAGTAGCCTATAAATTTTAATACCCCTTTGCAAGAAGAGGTTGTCTTAAAAGTCTTAAACGTTGTTTTACTGACAAAAAAATACTTTTTTAGACGACCTCTTTTTATTTAATGATACTGCACTTTTCTAATTACACGCATAGCTTCCTTATACTTTATATACGTTGTTTTATCTTTTAAATCTTTTAGGTAGGTTTTTACCTTCTTTAACTGTTTAGAGACGTCTACATAACCGTGTAAATAACAGATTAAATAATTGGTAGGTAAACGTAACACATCCACATCTTCAATTACAGAAAGAGGGATGTTGTTTTCAATTTTTTTTACAATAGCATTGCAATCATTGTAAATGTGATGTATAATATTTACATCAAATTTTGGAGGAACAAACAAGAATTCTTTTACAATATCATGCTGTCCGTTTTCTTTAAAATGGATAATTGTTTTCTCTAAAGGATACAATTCTTCCTGCTTTTCTAATCCTAAATAGATGTATTCGGTGATAATAAAAGAGTGCTGATTATAACTAATTTGTACATCATCTAAAGCAGAAAAAAACAACTTTACTTGCTCGTTAATTAATTCGATATCTACTCTAGAAAAGTAAATTTCATCGTTTATAAGCTTTTTTTCTCCTGCCCAACATAGCACAAATTGCTCATTAAAAACTTTGTACTGTGGGTTGTAGGCAGGTTTATGATTGTTGATGAAATCGAAAACACCATCTAAGGTTAATTCTATATTATTGCGCGCATTTTTTTCGATAGCTTCCACAATATCTTTATTAGTGTTTCGCAATTCAAAATTTCCGGAAGAAGGTATAGAGTTACTTCCTCTTCTGTAAAAAGTAGTTCCTTTGCTATATTTCCAAGTATTCTTTAAAAGTGATGTAATTTTATTATTCGGATGAATGGTAACCAAACCAATAACTTTATGACGCTGTAAGCTAGGAAAAGGAACATTTTCGTATTCAATTTTTGGTGGATTTTTTAAATACGCATTCACCAAATTCTGAATCTTGCTATCATCATAAAAATCGACACCAATAATTTTGTTTTCTTCATCTTCTACACCAATAACGATGTAAGAATTATTTTCTGGATTTGAGTTTGAAAGCGCACAAATATGTTTTAAAAACTTTGCTTTTCCATCTTTTGCACTTAATGATAATTTTTGCTTTTTATCATAAAAACTATTCTCATCGTTGTGAGAAAGTAGGTTTTTGATTAAAAGTCTTTTGTTTATCATTTTATGGCATTTCTTCTCCTTGGCTAGCTTCTAAAAGTAGAAACCAATCTTGTAGCTCTAAATTAATTTCTAAAGCTTTATTTGCGTTTAAAATTCGTTCTTTATTTGTGGTTCCAATCACAGGAGATATTTTTGAAGGATGTTTTAAAATCCAAGCTAATAATAACACATCTTCAGAAACCATGTATTTTGCTACTAATGTTTTTAAAACTGCTTTTACTCTTTCTGTTTGTGCTGTTTTTTCTCTAAAAACACTTCCTAAAGGACTCCAACACATTGGTTGCATACTTTTTTGTAGCATTTGATCTAAACTGCCATTTTGCATTGCATTATGATGTGTTAAAGAAAATTCTATCTGATTTACAGAAACAGGAATTTTATCAGCAATTAAATCAACTTGAGAAGGCGTAAAGTTTGAAACTCCAAAATTGATTATTTTTCCACTTTCTTGCAATTCTGTAATAGCTTCTGCAATTTCGTCAGGTTGCATAAGCGGACTTGGTCTGTGCAGTAAAAAAGTATCAAGATAAGCTGTTTTTAAGTTTTTTAAAGTAGATTCTACACTCCAAATAATATATTCTTTCGAATAATTATAATGTTTTAATTTATTATCTCTTGCTTGTCCAACAAGTTGGATACCACATTTAGAGATTAACTGAATTTCTTTACGCAGAATGCCACTTTTTGCAAATGCTTTACCAAATTCTGCCTCTGTAGAATAATCCCCATAAATATCTGCATGATCAAAAGTTGCATTACCGTTTTCTACACAGAATTGAATCATATCAATTTGTTCTTTAGTAGAAAATTGTTTTCCCCATTTTCCCCAAGACATGCACCCAATTATGAGTTCTGATTTTGGCATTTTTATAACTTGTTTAAAATTGTTGGTGATGCTTGCGCTGTTGGATACACTACTAAATCTTCTATATTAACATGATAAGGTCTCGAAATTACAAAATAAATAATATCTGCAATATCTTCTGCTTGTAAAGCTTTATAACCTGCATACACAGATTTTGCTTTTTCTGTATCGCCTTTAAAACGAACATCTGAAAACTCAGTTTGTACTGCTCCAGGATGAATTGCAGAAACACGAATGTTATGTTTGTTTAAATCTATTCTCATAGCCTTATTTAAAGCATCTACAGCGTGTTTAGAAGCACAATACACATTTCCGTTAGGATATACTTCTTTTGCCGCTATAGAGCCAATATTTACAATAAAACCATTGTTTCTTTCTGTCATTTGTGGTATGATAGCTTTAGAAACGTACAATAAGCCTTTTACGTTAATATCTAACATAGCGTCCCAATCATCTATATCGCCGTCTTGTATGCTAGACAATCCATGTGCATTCCCTGCATTATTGATTAAAATATCAACTTGTTTAAAGTTTTCGGGTAATGAATTTATAGCTGTTGCTACTTCTTCTCTTTTAGAAACATCAAACCGTAAAGTAGTTACTTCTGTAAGTTTACTTAAAGTTTCTTTAAGTTCAGATAATCTTTCTGCTCTTCTTCCACAAAGAATTAAACGGATGTTATTTTTTGCAAAAATTTCTGCGGTTGCTTTTCCAATTCCAGAAGTAGCTCCGGTTATAAATGCTGTTTGTTTCATTTGTCTTATTTCTAGTATTCCTGCGATAGCAGTAATTTAATTTTAGTCTGCTAAATTGTCCTATAAAATTAAGAAAACATATGTTGTTAGTTTAAAATTTAAGTGTAAAATTTTATTAAATTATGAACAAAGAAAAAACCGTCCTCCACAGGACGGTTTATCTTTCAATTGGTAACTACTCCAATCAAAAATCAACTAACCAAACTTTATTTTAAATTTCTTCTTTCTTTTGTTTCTCTTATTACCTTAGTACGTTTTCTTCCATTATTCCTTACAATATCTTTTGCGCTTGTTTTAGAATTTTTGCTTTTCTTTAATTCTATAAAACCTATTCCAGAAAATTCGTAGGTGGTGTTAGAATTAGAATTATAAAGTGCTATCGTTCCATCATCAATAACGCTCAATTCAAACACCTCTGTATCGCCATTATCATAAAATAATGTTAAATCCTTTATGTCTTCAAATCCATTGATATCAAAGATTTCATATGCACCAACGTAATCCCAAATACTATAATCAACTTTTGTGCCAACTTCTTCTTGAGAACTATAAAATGTTGTTATATTTTCTGGTGAAAAGGCTAAATAATTTTCAGCATCAAAGGCATTTGGTACGCCACCATTTGTACTTATTTTTTCCCATCCAATATATTCTTGTAAAAAGTATTCTATGTTTTCGTAAAATAATTTGTCATAGTCAAATGTATCTACCTGATATCCTATTAAATAATAACTTACGTTTTGTCTGTAGTTGTATAATTTAATTTCATTGTTAGAAAGTACGGTAACTTCAAAGTCGTTTGCACCGTCTATTTCATGATCTGTTTCCAATTCCCCATTATACGTATTGTATGTTCCAACATCAATTCCAAAACCATTTCCGGTTCTTCCAATATCTACAATATTATTGTTTGCGTATAAAATTCCATTTACAAATGATAAAGTAAATGCTCTTGAAACATAAGGGATATCTCCATTTCCTGTCGTTCTGTTATAATCTACATACCATAAGTCATAATCTGTGATTACTTGTTCTAAAGGTATTTGATAATTATCATCAAATGTAGAACAAGAAGTCAATAGCGTTCCGGTAATGATTATTGTTATAAGTAGTTTTATTGATTTCATAAGCTTGAATTTTACTGTTATGCTTATGTAATTTCAAAATACGTGCCAAAAATAAAAGCCACTCAATTATTAGTGGTTTTTTGATGCTTATTGTATTTGTTGATAAGATTTGTCATCCATTTCTTTAATCTCTTTTATTTTATAATATTTTGTTTCTCCATTTACTTGATAGGTGAGAATTGCTTCATTATCTTCTAATTTAAAAGGAATCTTTTCTTGTACGGGAATTTTATTTTTAAATTCCTTTTTAGGCTCTAAGTGAAGTATAATGTCTGAATTTGTATTTTTTGAACTACTATAATTTGCTATAATAAGAGAGGCTTCTTTAAATTCTACTTTTGTGGCCTTGTTCCTAAAGTATAATGAATCAAATGTAATGTTGGGTTTTTCTTTTAATTGTATTTGAACAGTAACACCATGAATTCCCGGTTGTCCACCAGTCCAAGTTATATAGTTTGCCGAATCAATTATAAAAGGTGTATTGTTTTCAAATTTTGTGTTTCCACATTGTGAAAAACTTAATATAATTAGCAAAATGGATAAAGTTTTCATAGTTCTTATTTTTATAATTGAAATCAAACGATATGCCAAGTTATAAAAAAAGCGAACCTAAATGGTTCGCTTTTATATTATTGTAAAAAAAAATACTTTTAAATATTCTTCTAATTATTTATTGATTTTGCATCTTTAAGTAATTTGACTTCGCAAAAGCTTCGTCTAATTTTTTAATGCTTCTGCACCACCAACAATTTCTAAAATTTCGTTAGTAATTGCAGCCTGACGTGCTTTGTTATAAGTTAACAATAAATCGTCTCTTAAATCTGTTGCGTTGTCTGTTGCTTTATGCATTGCAGTCATACGAGCACCGTGTTCTGATGCAAAACTATCTCTAATAGCTTTGTATAATTGCGTTTTTAATGACTTAGGTATTAATGCCTCAACAATTTCTAATTTAGATGGTTCATAAATATATTCAGAACTAACTGCATCTACATCTACACCTTCTATTGGTTTAATTGGTAAAAATTGCTCTACTTGAGGAATTTGTGTTGCAGCATTTTTAAATTGATTATAAATAAGCTCAATTTTATCGTATGTACCCTCTGCATATAACTCCATTAACCTTTCTGCAACTAAAGCTACATTGTCAAAAGTTAAATCATCAAAAATATCGTTTCTAGAGGTTACAATATTAAACTGTTTAGATAACACATCACCACCTTTTTTACCGATAGCAAATAAATCTACTTCAACAGTACTGTATTTCTCTTTAATAGTTTTAATAACTGTTTTTGTAATTGATGAGTTAAAACCACCACACAAACCTCTATTAGAAGTTACTACTACTATTAAAACCTTAGAAACCTCTCTTTGAGTAGAGTAAACCCCACCTGCATCACTATCTAAAGTTGCACTTAAATTTTGCAATAATTCAGTTAGTTTTGACGAATAAGGGCGCATTGCCGTAATTGCATCTTGTGCTTTTTTTAACTTTGCAGCAGATACCATTTTCATGGCAGATGTAATCTGCATTGTAGATTTTATAGAGGTAATTCTATTACGTATTTCTTTTAAGTTTGCCATTTCTCAAGTTATGAGTTATGAGTGTTAAGTTATGAGTTTTTGATAATTGCTACCAAAATTCGTATTAACTCTTCACACTTATTATTCAATTCAGCGGGTACTTTTCTACCTGTTGATTCTAAAATTTCTAACCAATATTTGGTTTCATCAGCTTCTTTTAAAGCAATACCAAATTTGTATTTAAAATCTTTTTTACTAACTCCTCTTTGTGCTTCTCTTGTATTGGCTCCAATACTTGTTCCGCTTCTTATTAATTGAGATGCTAATTCAAAATCTTTATTTTCTTTAAGAGTATCACAATATTTAACTATTTCGCAAGCAAACTGAAAGCTTTTAATTCTTATAGGGCTTTCAGTTAACTTACTCATAATTCATCGCTCTAAACTCTTAACTAGTCTTTATGCAAAATGTTTAGAAATTTCAGAAGCTGCTGCTTCTAAAACTGCAATTGTTTCTGGTGTTAATTTACCAGACTTTAATGTATCTAAAGTATCTCTATGTTTTGCGTTTAAGAAATCGATGTAATCTCTCTCAAATTTCTTAACTTGATTTACAGGTACATCTCTTAATAAGTTTTTAGAACCTGCATAGATAATTGCAACTTGATCTTCTACTGAGAAAGGATCATTTTGAGCTTGCTTTAAAATTTCAACGTTACGTTGTCCTTTAGAAATTACACTCATTGTAGCTGCATCTAAATCAGAACCAAACTTTGCAAACGCTTCTAATTCACGGTATTGAGCTTGATCTAATTTTAATGTACCAGATACTTTTTTCATTGCTTTAATCTGAGCGTTACCACCAACACGAGATACAGAAATACCTACGTTAATTGCTGGACGAACACCAGAGTTAAATAAATCTCCATCTAAGAAAATTTGTCCATCTGTAATCGAAATTACGTTTGTTGGAATATATGCTGAAACGTCTCCTGCTTGTGTTTCAATAATTGGTAATGCAGTTAAAGAACCTCCACCTTTTACAATTCCTTTTAAAGAATCTGGTAAATCGTTCATTTCACTAGCAATTTTATCATCATTGATTAATTTTGCAGCACGTTCTAATAATCTAGAGTGTAAGTAAAATACATCACCAGGATATGCCTCACGTCCTGGAGGTCTTCTTAATAATAAAGAAATCTCACGGTATGCAACTGCTTGTTTAGATAAATCATCAAAAACAATTAAAGCTGGTCTACCAGTATCTCTAAAAAATTCTCCAATTGCAGCTCCAGCAAATGGTGCATATACTTGCATTGCTGCAGGATCTGATGCATTTGCTGCTACGATTGTAGTATAAGACATTGCGCCTTTTTCTTCTAACATGTTTGCAATTGCTGCAACAGTAGAAGCTTTTTGACCAATAGCTACATATATACAATATACTGGTTCACCAGCATCGTAAAATTCTTTTTGATTTAAAATAGTATCAATAGCAACGGTAGATTTACCAGTTTGTCTATCTCCAATGATTAACTCACGTTGTCCACGTCCAACAGGAATCATTGCATCAATAGATTTAATACCAGTTTGTAATGGCTCTGTTACTGGCTCTCTATAAATAACTCCAGGAGCTCTACGCTCTAAAGGCATTTGATACGTTTTACCTGTAATTGGTCCTTTACCATCAATAGGGTTACCTAAAGTATCTACAACACGTCCAACAACGCCTTCACCTGCTTGTAAAGAGGCAATACGTTCTGTACGTTTAACGTTAGATCCTTCTCTAATAGAAGTTGATGCACCTAATAAAACAACACCTACATTGTCTTCTTCTAAGTTTAATACAATACCTTCTAATCCATTATCGAATTCTACTAATTCACCATATTGAACGTTAGAAAGACCGTAAACACGAGCAATTCCATCTCCTACTTGTAAAACAGTACCTACTTCGTTTAAAGTAGCTTTTGCTTCAAAATTTGTTAACTGTTGCTTTAAAATTGCTGATACTTCAGCTGGTTTGATACTTGCCATCTTTTATAATTTGATGTATAATTAAATTTTTGGAATAAAATGACTGTTGTCAAATTCCTTTTTCAATTCGTATAAATAATTAGAGATACTTGCATCATATTGCACATCTCCCACACGTAAAATAAATCCTCCTAAAATATCTGGATTAACTACGTTCTCTATATTAGCTTCGTCTCCTGTTAAAGATACTATCTTAGCTAAAATTTTCTTTTCTATCTCTTCAGTTAAAGGAACTGCTGTAGTTACCTTTGCTACTTTTATATTCTTATCAAAATCATAAATAATAGCATATTGCTTTGCAATACTAAGAAGCATTGATATTCTTTTATTATCTTGTAATAAATGAAACAAGCCAAGTGTAATATTGTTTACTTTACCTTCAAACAAAGCTTTTAAAACTTTTGTTTTTTCTGATGGTTTAACAATAGGACTTTTTAGCATTACTTCAAAAGTTTCATTTTCAGAAATTGTACTAGCTATCAATAACATATCGTCATTTACGGCAGTTTCTTCTTTTGAATCTTTAGCAAGATTTAAAATTGCTTTTGCATAACGTATTGCTGCTCTTGCGTTTTTCATGCTTAAATTAGTTTAAAGTAACATCTTTTAAAAGTCCTTCAACTAATTCTAGTTGATCTTTTTTATTAGATAATTCTTTTTTAATTACTGATTCTGCGATACCAATAGATAATTCGGCAACGTTTTTCTTAATATCGGCTATAGCAGCTTGCTTTTCTTGCTGAATTGATGCTTGTGCTTTTTCTATTAATTTAGAAGTAACTTCTTTTGCATCTTCTTTTGCTTCTGCTAGCATATTATCTCTAATATCTCTAGCATCTTTCATCATTGCTTCTCTTTCTGCTCTAGCTTCTTTTAATAATTTCTCATTATCTGCTTGTAGATTTTGCATTTCTTTACGTGCATTTTCTGCAGCTTCTAATGCATCTTCTATACCTGTTTCTCTTTCTTCTAAAGAGTTTAGAATTGGCTTCCAAGCAAATTTTTTCATCAAAATTAATAAGATAATTAAGATTACTACTTGCATTGCAAATAAGCCTGGTGAAAAGTCGTTTAATAAAGTTTCCATTCTATTTACTAATTATATTGTTCTTTGTTTAATTTAAAAACACTTTCTGTAACCAACCGTTACAGAAATGTGTTTTCGTTTTTTTTTTGAGAAAATTATTTCCCTAAGATTAATGCACCAAATGCTAATCCTTCTAATAAGGCACCAATGATGATCATTGCGGTTTGAATTTTACCAGCTGCTTCAGGTTGACGTGCAATACTTTCCATTGCTTTTCCACCGATTTGACCTAATCCAAGTCCTCCTCCGATTACGATTAATCCTGCTCCAATTAAATTGTACATACTAATTGATTTTTAAATATATTAATTAAACAAATTCTAATACTCTTTTTTGATACTTGGTTTGCACCAAGGTTTTAGTGGTGGTCATGTTCTTCAACAGCCATTCCAATAAATAATGATGATAACATTGTAAAAATGTATGCTTGTAAAAAGGCTACTAAGATTTCTATAACCATTATAAACAAAGCCAATGCTAAAGACATTCCTGTAGATGCTACTGGTCCGAATGCTTCTTTCATTGTTACCATTAATGCAATTAAACTCATTACAATAAAGTGACCCGCAGTAATGTTTGCGAATAAACGTACAAGTAATGAAAACGGTTTAATTAAAATAAAACCTGCTAATTCTATAACTGCTAATATAGGTCTTAAAATATAAGGTACACCTGGCATCCATAATGTGTGCATCCAAAAATCTTTTGTACCATTTACTAAATAGATTACCATTGTAAATAATGCCAATGCTAATGTAACAGCAATTTGACCCGTAACGTTAAATCCAAATGGAGTTAAACCTAATAAGTTTAAAATCCAGATAAAGAAAAACACGGTTAATAAAAAGCCCGTAAATTTTTTGTATTTTTTCTCACCAATGTTTGGTCTTGCAATTTCGTCTCTAACGTATAAAACCAATGGTTCTAAAACACGACTAAAACCTATTGGTATTTTTCTAAATTTATATTGTTTTGCCAATCTAGAGAATCCTAAGAACATTAAAAAACCTGCAAATAAAATACCTACAACAGATTTAGTGATAGAAAAATCTAAAACTTTACTAGCGTTTGTAGCATGATGAGCATCGTCAAAAGAAACTGTTGCAGCTCCGTTTTCTAACTCGTAAATTTTACTGTGTATTTTTGCGAATTTTAATCCGTTTTTTTCTACAATTACATGTCCATCATCATTATGATGGAATGCAGATGACATAAAAGTAACTAAACCTTCTGTAGTCCAAACAATAACAGGAAGCGGAAAACCTACATGTTTTCTTTCATTGGCATCATTTGTGTAAGAGTAAAATGCGAAATCATGAGAATCTTTAAGGTGATGCTCTATATAAGCTTTTACCTCTTCTTTGGTGTTTACTTGTCCGCCGTCGTTTTGGTCGTCGATTTTTTTACCTGATTCAAATGCGAAACTTGTAGTTGTAATAAGAGCTATTACAGCTATTGTAAGAAATTTGATTGTTTTTTGTGCAATACCCATTTTTAAAATACGCTTTCTAAATTTGCCGCAAAGGTATGTAATTAATCAAATACTTACACCCTTTTTTTTGGCTATTTTTCTTTATTGTTTTTTGTTCAGTAATTTAGCTACAAAAAAAGCATCTGTTGATAAAAAAATAACTGTTGGAATTAACAAAGATAGTTTTTCTGTTACAGATAGTGTTTCCTTTACAAATAGGGTGTCGTAGAAAGCTAATTTAAACAATATTAATTTAATAAAAATGGCACCAAGATATATGTAACTTAATTTTTGTTTGAACTTATCAACAAATGAAAATGCCACAAAATTAGTACAAACCAATATAGAGAAACCAACATTAAATTCGTAGATTTCTACTAGTTTAAAGTGCAATATTAGTCCTTGTTTTTCTATTAAATAACTATGGCTAAAGAAACATATAATAAAAAGTAAGGCTAAGGTAATGCAATACGTAATAACAATTTTAATCATTAATTTTATTGGCTTGTTTTATTAACGAATAGGTAGCTACAAAGATGGCAAATAATGTTATTGTTTCTGTTAAGAAAGAAGTTTTAAATTTTATGTCTAACCATTTTCCTAACAAGAAGCCTAAATAAATAGTTATCCCCATTTGCAAACCCGCACCAGAGAGTCTTATTGCTTTATTAAGCGGTTTTTTCTGATCGGTTTTTTTTGTCATTACTAGAATTTAATTCTTTTACAGCTCCTTTCATAGTACAGGTTGCATTAAATGTAGCACCTGGTTCTACAGATAGTTTGCCTATTATTACCTCTCCAGTAATGTTTGCATTCGTTTTTACGGTTAGCGTGTTTGATACTAAAAGATTTCCAGAAAACTTACCTTCTATATCTGCGTTGGTACATTCTATTTTTCCTTTTATATAGCCTTCTGTACCAATAATAACTCTTCCATTTGTAACTAAGGTTCCTTCTAATGAGCCATCAATTCTAAAATCGCCATCAGATTTAATGTCGCCAACAATTTTTGTGTTTTTAGCTAAAACATTTCTTTCCATAACTTTTTTATTTAGTGGTTGTTTACTTTTACTATTAAACATCTTATTTATTTAATTGTTTGATTATCTCTTTTGCTTTTTTCCCTTCTTCTGTATTTCCGTAATTAACAGCTACAAAATCTAGAGCTGTTTTATAAGTCTCTATATCTTGGTGTTTCCCTATAGCATAGGCTTTTAAGAGCTCGAATTTCGGTAATAGTTTCGAGTCTTGTAGCGTTGGTAGTAATGCATCTATTTTAAGAACTGTTTCTTTAAACTTACTTTCATTATATAGATAATACATTTCTTTATAAGATTCTTCAATTTCATTTTTAGAAACGGCATCATCAAGCGGTTTGTTTGGGTGTTTAATTACTTGTGCAAACTTTGTAGTAGGGTAGTCTGTAAGAATTATATTTTTATGTTCATTTGTTTTTATAGCATTGCCTAGGTCATTATAAATTTGATATAAATGCCAATTAATTGGTAACACTAATTCTTTACTTGGGTTTAAGTTATTAACTCTTTCTAAGCGCTCAAGTGCTAGCCTTATATCTTTAAATTGTTCTTTATAAATAACACCTAATTCGTATAAAGCTTTATTTCTGTTAATATTTAAAGTATCTATTTTTTCTTTTTCTGAAGGGATTGTTTCTAAATAACTTGCCAAGTCGTAGCGTAAATTTTTGGTGTTTACAACTATAGAATCTTGTTCTGTTGTGTTTGTGCCAATAGTACCAGACCATCTCCAATTATCTTCTAAAACTCTATTTCCCCATATTTTTTCAAATTCTGATTTACCAAAACTTATAGATTGAGAATTGTAGAAATACCATTTTCCTTTGTTGTTCGATTTTAATTGATTTCCGCCAAATGTATCACCAAAGGCTTGTTGGTTTAGTTTTAACTGAGCAGCTTCTTCGTCTTTCTTTTTTAAGTTGTCTATATATTTTTGAAAAAAAGCTTCTTGTGCTGGTTTAGAAAGTGCTACAATTTTTAAAATACTATCATTTTCAGAAACCGTTTTTTCAAAATTAATTAAAGAAGCTAAATTTTTATGCTTTCTTTTAATACGTCTAAACCTTAAATTTAAAGTGTCAGCAGCAATGTTTATAATACTGTCATAATAAGAACTTGCTACGATGTATTCTGAATTTTTATAATTGATGTTCCCTAATTTTTCGTAAGTAAATGTTTTCTGTTTTACATTATCAGATTCAGCTCTAAGAGATTTATTGTAATAATCTACCGCTAAATTTATGCTATCGTTTTGCTCGTGTAAAAAACCAACCTGATAATACAATTCATCTAAATAAGGTCTGTTTTCTCTTTCTTTAATTAAGTCTTGCATTTTCTCTAAAATGAAAGCGGAAGTAGAATCGCTCGTAGAATTTTTTGCCAATTCTATATGAGCATGCATTTTGTATTTGTAAGGTGCTTTCTTAAAGTTGATAATTTTATTGAATGCTAAGGATGCGGAATCTTTTTTATTTTCTGAACTATAAATCTGACCTAAAACAAAGAGGTTTCTAGCACCTTGGTTTCTATTCTTTAGGGTTTCTGTAGATTTAATTAAGTATTTTTTTGCATTGTCTATGCTGTCAGATTTTATATAGGCCATCGCCAAAGCGGTGTACCCTTGTTCTCTAATTACTTCTGGTAAATCTACTTCTAAGGTGTCTTTTACTTTAAGAAGTAAGTTCATAGATTCAATAGCAAACTCTTCATTATCATTTCTAATATTTGCTTTTGCTCTCCATATTTTAGTTTCTGCAATTAAATCTGCATCCGGATACGTAGCAATAACATAATTAAATGCTTCTATGGCAGGTATAAAACGTTGTTCATAATAACGTGCTTTTCCTAATAATAGATACGCATCATCAATTTGTCTGTTGCGCTCTACATCTTTAATATTCATTCCGTGTTTTTGGATTGCTTTTACAGCTTTTTCTTCTGCAATACCAAAAGGAGTGGTGGCTTTATCTTCTTCGTTTCCGTTGTCATCATTAAAACCAGCACCCATACCAGTATTTAGATTTGGTATGGTAACTTTGTCTTCTTCAAATTTAATAGGTTCTATAGGTATTTGTGTAAACCAATCATCTTTATAGCCTTCGTTAATGTCTTCAATTCCTTTATTAAAAGCTTCTTTACCATTAAACAACACATTGTACTTTGTGTTTAAGGCATGCCAGTTTCTACTAATTACAGTATCTTTTCTTGTGCTACAAGAGTTTATAACTGAAAATACAGCAATTGCTAAAACTATTTTTTTGGTGTAATTCACACAGATATATCTTGATTAAACAACTAATTTTTAAAGTAAGAAACTCTTATTTAAACTAAAATCTATCGAAAATAGTATAAATTGATGTGTAAAAATAGTAATAAATTAAGAATACTAAGCTTCTACAGAAAAATAGCTTTCTAATTCCTCTAAAGTTTCTGTAGATGTTTCTATATCTTTTACCACATTCCCCTTGTCTAAAACTACAATTCGCTCACAAACTTCGGTTACGTGGGTTAAATCGTGACTAGAAATTAAAACGGTAATATCTCTGTTTTCGGTTAACTTTTTAATAATCGTTTTTAATCTTATTTGTGTGGTTGGATCTAAATTAGCAAAAGGTTCGTCTAGAATTACAACTTTAGGATTTCCCATTAACGCAGCAACAATTCCGGCTTTTTTCTGATTTCCTTTACTTAAATCTCTCAAGTATTTTTTCTTTCCGGTAATTTCTCCATTAAAAAAGTCATCAAACTGAGTTAGAAAAGATGTTACATCTGCTTTGTTCATGCCGCGTAAATCTCCAATAAAATCGAAATATTCTTCTGCAGTTAAATAACCAATTAAAAAAGATTCATCTATAAAAGAACCTGTAAAGTTTTTCCAATCTTCACTTTGGTTTACAACAATTTTATGGTTTGTAATACTCCCTGTTGTAGGTCTAATTAAATCTAAAAGTATATTAAACAAAGTTGTTTTTCCTGCTCCGTTATTACCTACTAAACCAAAGCTTTGTCCGGTAGGTATTTCTACTGATGTTACATTTAAAACTTCTGTTTTTCCGTATTTTTTAGTAATTGTATCTATTGTAATCATTTGTATATTTTAAAGTTAAATTATGCTTCTTTACCAAAAGCGTTAATCATAACATATTTGTCTTTTATATATTTTTTTTCGATAAAATTCATCACATAATTTTTTAAAGTAAACCCTAAAACACCTACTAATGCAATGGCAATAATACCTGCGTTAAAGTTAATTAGTGTGCTAAAAGCCCAAAATAATAACATTGGGATGCCCATTATTGGTATAACAACTAAAAATTGAGTGGCGCTTGTACCTTGTGTGTTTCCAAAACCTCCTTTTGTTAAATCTATTCTTTTTCTATTAAAAGAACCGGCATATAATAAAAACAGTGAGTTAAAACCAATATTAAAAATAGCACCGGCTGTAATCATTAAAAAAATATCCAGTCCGTAGTATAAATACGGAAAACTTAAAACATATAAAATGGTAGTCATTGTAACCATTAAAACCCATTTAGATTCTAAAAACTTACGGTATCTAAAACTTTGACTCATTAACATTTTATAATGCGAGCTGTCCCAAGCTGGAATAAATTGGCCGTAATTTAAAGTAAAACCTCCCGTAATAAAAAGGGATGCAAAAATTAACATTGCTGGCATATCTGCGTACGTTTTTCCTGAAAAGAATATCATTCCGTAAAAAAGGAATAAAAACGACATTAAAAATACCGTTTTCGTTCTTTTGTTTCTCCAAATTAAACGAATATCATTTTTTATAAACGGAGCAACATCACCTAATCTATCAGTAAAAGATAAATCTGCAGATTTTGCTTCTTCTACTTTAGTAGCAACTGCTTCATCTAAATACACTTGGTTGCGTAATTGTTTGTAATTTAATTGATATAAAAATGCCAAAATTGCAACGCCAACCAATGCGTAAATTGGGTTTTGATAAATTGAGTTGAAGATTGCGCCTCCATAACCAACTACATTAAAAATTTCGAACTTCTGTAAACCAATTAAACTTACCAATATTGCACCAATAATTAGTAATGCTTTGTTGTTTTTGTTGATTAAAAAATTTAAAAAATTAGAAGATTGAATAATTAAAATCATGGTTGCTAGCCAACCTAAAACACCTGCTGTATTATAACCTTCTTTTATTAATATAATTGAGAACGGAATGTAAAAGAAAAGACTTAATATATTAAAAACTGAAAAGATAGACTTCCCTAAAACGTAATGTACTAACTTACTTTTTGGAATTGGTAAAATAAGTAGCGGTTTAATATTCATGATAGGTAATTTCTGCATTAAATACCGAACAATTAAATCTGCAAGAATTGCAAAAAGTAAATAAGAATTTACCAATTCTAAAGGATCTGATGCTGGGAATTCTTTCTTTAAAAGATAATAGCCTCCAATTCCTACTGTTAAAAAAGCGACTAAAAAATACAAGACAAAGAAGCCCATAATTATTTTTAGTGCAATTCCTTTTTGCCAATGAGAAGAACGGAAATATTGTTTCCATTCTAGCTTTAAAAAATGTAAAATCATAAGTTTGGGTAATTAGTTTGATTGATAATAAGTAGTTTATAAATGGATTTTGTTACAGATTATTAAATAATTTCTCGCTAAGGCTCAAAGACGCAAAGTTTTGTGTTTCTTTTTCCATCTAGTTTGTCATATCTACTTTTAGTAGAAATCTCATATTATTGCTCCATTTTGTTTGTCCTTTTTTATGAAACTTCTCTTGCTGTGGAGGTGATATTTGTATTCTATAATTTATTTAATCGCTTTTTAATAATTTATATTCCGGGTAGTTTTCTGCTAACAATTCTTCCGCCTTTTTAGGAATGACAATTAAAGTGATATAGCCGAAAATCACTATAAATGTGATAAAAAATGCCGAAAAATATTTTCTAAAATCTGCCATCACTAAAAATTATTTTGCATTATTAGGGAAAAAATATTGAAAAGAATAAATCGATATAAAAGCAGTTTGTATCAATCCCTGAACATTAATAATGTTTTTGAATAACCATTTTTTCTGTGTTAAATTAAATTCTTTTTTTAAGGTTCTAGCATTGATGATTGTTAAAATTACTTGTGCTATAAAAACAAACCCAAAAACAGTAACATATACTGTGTAGGCGTTTGAAGTATTTTGTAATTGATAAAAACCTGTAAAAAGTAATATTGTAAGTATAATTTTAGGAAGTTGAAACCACTCTTTAACAAACTTAAAAATGATTTTAAAGTACTTTTTTGTCATTTGAGATTGCTTTTTTTCTACAACATTCATAAAACCAAAAACACCAAATTTTTTGAAAGATGTATCTCTAGCTTGCTCAAAAGTTAACCTCGGGTTTTCTGTACAAATACTTTCTATATCATTTGCCAAATGATCTACCAATTCCGTTTGAACATCATAATATTCTACGTAATGTTTTTTAGTGAATTTGTAGAGTTTTTCTATGTGAGTGTTGGTTAGTTTCATTAAACTATAGAATTTTATATTTTTTGATAGCTTCTTTGTGTTTTTTGTAGAAATGGAAATAGCTATATGTAGAGAAAACAAAAGCTACTAAAAGGGCTAACTGTGAAGCCTGAAAATCCCCATTTTTATTCATATAATCTAAATCGAATAAAATAATAAAGCCAAAAATAAAATTCCAACTCTGAGTTTTTAAAATAAAACTATAAGTAGTTTTTGTTTTCTCTTTAAATTTTAAAATAAACAGCAAACCGAATACAATAAAAGTTAACACTGTTATTGTTTGTAAAAATAAGTTTAATTCATTTTTTATGCTTTCAGTAAAGTGTAGATCGATTATTGTTAAAATGAACAAGGGAATTATAAATGACAAAACACTAATGAAATAATATTTTTTAAAAGATCTCTTCGCTTTTTCTAATGCAATTTTAGGTAGAGAATATGCAACTCCAAAAATCCAGCTAGACTCTTGTTTTAAATGAATATTCCATTTATCAGTTACATTATAAAAAACAGTTTTGAAATCTAGTTTTTTATCCTCCATTTTTGTTTCAATATCAGAAACAATATGATCAAAAACTTCTGTTCTTATATCTATATACGTAATTTCTTTTACATTTAAATAATGTTCTACTCGTTGTAATTGTTGTGCTGTTAATTCCATAGCGTTATTTTAACAAGTGTTTGTGTTTTTCTAAGATGATTTTTTTGTGTTTTAATACAATTATTAAAGCTGCAAGACTGTAAATTATGATAAATGAGGACACAAGAGAGTACAACCAACTATATTGTAGAATTGAATGACTCAATTCTGTAATTCCTAATAATTGAATCATTGTAAAAGGCAACCAAATCTCTGTACCTAGAAACTTAACTTCATCTAAGTTTTTTAATTCTTTCTTCTTTATCATTCCTTTAAAAGCAGAATATCCAAAAATAATGGTAGGCAAAATTATAGTAACCAAATAAACTATTTTATCATCCAAATTTTCATTTAAAAAATAAAAAAACAACAACGAACTTATAGAAACCAACAATAATTTTGGTTCTGTAAAAAACTTAAAAAATTGATTCCATGTTTCTTTTTTGTAAGTCTTTTTCATTTGACTTGTACCTTTAGAAACAAATTTTGAAATAAACACTAAATGGTTAGATAAATACTGGGATAAATTTCCGTTTTCTGTCGTTTTCTCAAAGTCATAAACCAAATGATCTACCAATTCTATTCTAGTTTCATTAGAAATACCTTGGTGTTTTTTTAACAAATAATCATTTAAAAAAGTCAACTGTTTTTCGGTTATTTCATAGCGCTTTTCCATATTACTCCAAACTTAATTTAGGGTTCACCAATTGTTGCATCGTTCTTAAAAACTCTTGCATTTCATCCAATTTGTTGGCGGTTTCTTTAGTGCCACTTTCGGTAAGTTTGTAATATTTTCGAAGTCTGTTACCAACTTTAGCAACCTCTACATCTAACAAACCATCGGCTTCTAATTTGTGCAATGCCGGATACAAAGCACCTTCGGTAATTTTTAATTCACCTTTGGTGAGTTCTTTTACTTTCTGCGTAATTTCATATCCATACATTTTATCATTCGTTTCTAACAACTTTAAAATGATGGTTTGTAAAGAGCCTTTATATAATTTCTGATTTCCCATTTTTTGATGTGTAATCGTGTAAGTGTTTATTTGTGTAACTGTCATTGCGAGGTACGAAGCAATCTTATAGTTTAAAGCAACAGATTGCTTCGTAAACTCGCAATGACAGTCAAATATACATAATTATCTTATACATTAGATTCTTATGTATAAGATTTTAAATAAAAAAAATCTCGAAAACTTAATTTCGAGATTTTAATTCTATTTAAAAGATTGCTTCATTCTTCGCAATGACAAATTTATTTCGTCACTTTTAAAACATCTGCAATAATGCGTTCTAGTTCTGCTTTTGGTAAAGCGCCATTTGCCATTTGTGGTTCTCCTTCTGCAGGACAAAATAACATAGATGGAATGCTTCTAATTCCGAATGCTGCAGATAATTCTTGTTCAGCTTCGGTGTCTATTTTGTAAATATCAATTTTACCTTCGTATTCTTCAGATAAAACCTCTAAAACAGGTGCTATAGCTTTACATGGTCCACACCAATCTGCATAAAAATCGATCAATGCTGGTTTGTCTCCTTTAAATTTCCATTCTTGTCTTTCTTCAAAATTAAAAACCTTTTCTAAGAAAGTTTCTTTTGTTAAGTTTTCTGTCATAATTTTTTAATTTGCTTCCGATAAAATCGGAAATACGTAATCTATTTTCACAAAAGTAGTCGTTTTTATACTTGATAAATTACAAAATGGGAGTAATGTGATATCTCAAAAGTTAAAAATGCTTAAATAACTATAAATATATTAAATATTCTTAATTTTGATATCAACCAAACTTTAGAGCTCATGAAAAATAAATTAATCATTCCAATTTTATTTGCAAGTGCAATTTTTGTTTCTTGTAACGAAGAAATTAAACAAAAAAATATCGATTTGAAATACCCAGAAACAACTAAAAAACCAGTAATAGATTCACTTTTTGGAACCGCTGTTGTAGACAATTACCGTTGGTTAGAAGACGATAGTAGTAAAGAAACCGAAGCTTGGGTAAAGGCAGAAAACGAGGTTACTTTCGATTACTTAAATAAGATTCCGTACAGAGAACAATTAAAGGAACGTTTGTCTGAATTATGGAATTACGAAAAAGTAGGAACACCTTTTATAGAAGGCGATTACACGTATTTTTCTAAAAATAACGGATTGCAAAATCAGAGTGTTATTTACAGAACCAAAGGAGATTCTGAACCAGAAGTATTCTTAGACCCAAATAATTTTTCTGATGACGGAACTACTTCTTTAGGCTCGTTAAGTTTTACTAAAGATGGGGCAATTGCTGCCTATGCAATTTCTGAAGGAGGTTCTGATTGGCGTAAAATTATCATTATGGATGCAGTTTCTAAAACCATAAAGGAAGATACGTTGGTAGATGTGAAATTCTCAGGAATCTCGTGGTACAAAAACGAAGGTTTTTACTATTCTAGTTACGATAAACCTGAGGGAAGTGAGTTGTCTGCAAAAACAGATCAGCACAAATTGTATTATCATCAATTAGGAACATCACAAAAAGAAGATGTTGTAGTTTTTGGTGAAAAAGCATCAGAAAAACACCGTTATGTTGGTGGAAATGTTTCTGAAGATAATCAATACCTTTTTATCTCTGCAAGCGTTTCAACATCTGGAAACAAGTTGTTTTTAAAAGACCTTTCTAAACCAAATAGTCCGTTGGTAACTATTTTAGATCATACAGATAGTGATACCTATCCGATAGAAAATATTGGAAGTAAAGTGTATTTGGTAACTAATTTAAATGCGCCAAATAAAAAGGTAGTAACTGTTGATGTTGCAAATCCAACATCAGAAAACTGGAAAGATTTTATTCCGGAAACAGAAAATGTATTGAGTTTAAGTTCTGGCGCAGGTTATTTCTTTGCAACGTATATGGTAGATGCTGTTTCTAAAGTTTTGCAATACGATTTTGATGGAAAATTAATTAGAGAAGTAAAATTACCAGGAGTTGGAACTGCCGGTGGTTTTGGAGGAAAAACAGCAGCGAAAGAATTGTATTTTTCTTTTACCAATTACAGTACGCCAGGTTCGTCATACAAATTCAACCCAGAAGATGGAACGTATGATGTGTATTGGAAACCTTCCATAGCTTTTAATGCGGATGCATATACAAGTAAACAAGTTTTTTACACATCAAAAGACGGAACAAAAGTCCCGATGATTATTACTCATAAAAAAGGAGTAGAGTTAAACGGGAAAAACCCAACTATTTTATATGGTTACGGTGGGTTTAATGTGAGTTTAACGCCTTCATTTAGTATCGCAAACGCAGTTTGGATGGAACAAGGTGGTGTGTACGCAGTGCCTAATTTACGAGGTGGAGGAGAATATGGTAAAAAATGGCACGATGCAGGAACGCAATTAAAAAAACAAAATGTGTTTGACGATTTTATAGCAGCTGCAGAATACTTAATTTCAGAAAAATATACATCTTCAGAGTTTTTAGCAATTCGTGGTGGCTCTAATGGTGGACTTTTAGTTGGAGCAACCATGACACAAAGACCCGAATTAATGAAAGTTGCTTTGCCTGCAGTTGGCGTTTTAGATATGTTGCGTTATCATACATTTACTGCCGGAGCAGGATGGGCGTATGATTACGGAACCGCAGATGATAACAAAGAAATGTTCGAGTATTTAAAAGGATATTCGCCAGTGCATAATGTAAAAGAAGGTGTGCAATATCCGGCAACTTTGGTAACTACCGGAGATCATGATGATAGAGTTGTGCCGGCACATAGTTTTAAATTTGCAGCAGAATTACAAGCAAAACAGTCAGGGAATAATCCTACATTAATAAGAATAGAAACCAATGCTGGTCACGGAGCCGGAACACCTGTTGCAAAAACCATTGAGCAATATGCAGATATTTTTGGTTTTACGTTATTTAATATGGGGTTTGAGCAGTTACCAAATCCGATATCGGCTAAAATTAAATCTTAGTTTATAAAACTAGATTGATAAAAGAGGTCGTCTAAAAAGTAAGTTTTTGTCAACCTGAATTTATTTCAGGTTCTTATATAAGTTGAATTTCAATAAGTTGAGATACTGAAACAAGTTTGGTATGACAAGATTTAATCCTTTTTAGACTACTTCTTTTGTTTTTTAGCAATATAATTACATAAGTATTTTGCGTCCTTTTTTACACCGCCTAAAGTAGCAGAACCTCTTGTGTAGAGCCATGGCAAACCAATAAAATACAAACCTTCCAGGTCGCTAACACCTCTGTAGTTTTTAGGATACTGGTTTTCGTCTAATTCGATGTTTTCAATCCAATTAAAGTTTGGTTTAAAACCGGTTGCCCAAACAATATTTTTAATATCGGTAACTTTTTGTTTTTCAAAAATGATGGTGTCGTTATTTGCATCTAACGTTCTGCCAACACAGGTGATATTTTCTTTTTTAAACAAAGTTTTTACGTCAGTGCCAATTACGGGTTGACCGCTATGACTTAATTTTTTTCCGATAAAAGAATATTTATTCGCTGTTAAAAAACCGACTTTACTAAACCACCACCAAAGTGTTTTTCCTAAAAGTTCTTGAGGAAGCGAAACAATATCTGTTTTACCAGAAAAGTAAACTTTTTTCTTAGCTTTAGAAACTTCATTTAAAATTTGTACGCCAGAATCTCCAGCACCAACAACTAAAGTTGCGCCTTCTTTTAATTGATCCGGACTTTTATAATGTTCACTATGAATTTGTAAAACATCTTTTGATATTTTTTTATGACAACTCGGGGTAAATGGTTTATGAAACGGACCAGTTGCAATAATTACATTCTTTGCTTCAAAAGTTTTGGTTTTGCTTTTTAAGATGAAAATGTCGTTCTCTTTTTTTAAAGAAGTTATACGTTGGTTAAATTCAATGGGAATATTAAACTTAAAAACATATGCTTTTAAATAATCGGCAACTTCATATTTGTTGGCATAATGTCCTTTTTTATAAGGAAATTCCATTCCTGGTAAACTATTAAATTCCGAAGGCGTAAATAATTTTAGAGAATCCCATCGTTTTAACCAAGGTTCGCCGGTTTCTTTATTTGCATCAACAATTAAAAAATTAGCATTTTGTTTGGCTAAATGATACGCAATTGCAAGTCCAGATTGTCCTGCTCCTATAATTATATAATCCTTCATAAATAGTTTTATCTCTACAAAACTACTATAATTAAAAATGCTACAAGAAGAATATCGATTTAGTTAAACAGATTTTTTGATGTAAGAATAGTGAAATTTATGCGTTTTTAAATTTTATTATTTTTAATAAAATATGAAATCAATAAAAAATAAACTTAAAAATATGTAACAAAATGCTATTTTTGTTACTAATAAAATAATTAAACTCAACAAAAATCTGATAATAATGAAGATAATTAAAAATGTTTTTTTTGTTTCGGCTATTGCCTCTTTAGGTTTAGTAGCTTGTAAACAAGACAGCCCAAAAGTAGAAAAAGCACCTGGTATTGCTTTAGAAAACATGGATACAACTGTAAAACCTACAGATGATTTCTTTAGACACGTAAACGGAACTTGGTTAGATAAAACAGAAATTCCAGACGATCAAACCTCTTGGGGTGGATTTAACCAGCTTCGTAAAAAGACAGATGCAGATGTTTTAACTATTTTAAACAAAGCAATTGAAGAAAGTAATTTCCCTAAAATAAAAGATGCTAAAGGAAATGAAATTGATTCAGATCAAGAAAAAGCAGTAAACTATTACCAAACAATAATGGATACTGTTGCTAGAAATGCACAAGGGAAAGCACCTGTAATGCCTTATTTAGCAAAAGTAGATGAAATTAAAACAAAGAAAGATGTAGAAACGTATTTAATAAACATGGCACCTTATGGTGGCGGAGGTTTTTATGGTTTTGGCGTTTATAACGATTTAAAAAACAGCAGTCAATACGCAGGTTATATGGGCGGTGGTTCTTTAGGTTTATCTAGAGATTACTATGTTGATGCTAAAGTGAAAGACAAATTAGAAAAGTACGAAGTTTTTGTAGCAAAAATGTTACAAGAATTTGGTGATGATGAAGCTACAGCTAAAAAGAATGCAGCAGCAATTGTTGCTTTAGAAACTAGTTTGGCAACACCAATGATGTCTAAAGAAGAAAGTAGAGATATTCGTAAAATCTACAATCCAATGACGATTGCTGAATTACAAAAATTGTCTCCTTCAATAGATTGGCAAGCACATTTAGACGGAATTGGAGTAACAGATTTAGAAACTGTAATTGTTACAGATCCTGGTTATTTTAAAGCTTTTAGTGATGTTTTTACAAAAACCTCGGTAGATGATCTTAAATTATTATTACGTTGGAACACGATTAATAACTCTTTAGGTTCTTTATCTACAGATTTAGAAACTGCAAATTGGGAGTTTTATTCTAAAGAAATGCGTGGTGCTAAAAAACAACGAGCAAGAGATGAGCGTGCTTTAGGTAGCTTAAATGGTGCAATTGGTGAAGCTTTAGGTAAATTGTATGTAGAAAAAATGTTTCCACCAGAAGCAAAGGTAAAAGCAAAGGAAATGATTGATAATGTAATGCTTGGTTTCGAAGCTAGAATTGCACAATTACCTTGGATGAGTGAAGCTACTAAAGAAAAAGCTTTAGAAAAACTACATAAATTAACGGTTAAAATAGCGTATCCAGATGTTTGGAAAGACTATACAGAATTACAAGTTAAAGGATTAGAAGAAGGTGGTTCTTATTTCGAGAATGCTATTAATGTAACCAAATGGAACTACAACAAAGAAATGGCAAAATTAGGTAGCGAAGTAGACAGAACAGAATGGGGAATGTCTCCGCAAACTGTAAATGCATATTTTAATCCTGTAAATAATGAAATCGTTTTTCCAGCAGCAATTTTACAACCTCCTTTTTATGATTATAAAGCTGATGAAGCTGTAAATTATGGTGGAATTGGAGCGGTTATCGGTCATGAAATTTCTCATAGTTTCGATGATTCTGGTGCTCGTTTTGATGGTGACGGAAATCTGAACAACTGGTGGACAGAAGATGATTCTGTAAAGTTTAAAGAAATTGGCGGACAATTAATCAAACAATATTCAGATATTATCGCCATAGATTCTATGCATTTAAACGGTGAATATACCTTAGGAGAAAATATTGGAGATTTAGGTGGTGTACAAGCTGCTTATGAAGGGTTACAAGTTTTCTTACAAAAGAATGGAAGACCAGCAGATATTGATGGTTATACGCCAGAACAACGTTTTTTCCTTTCTTGGGGAACAATTTGGAGAACAAAAATGCGTGACGAAGCTTTAAAAAACTTAATCATGACAAATACTCACTCTCCTGGAATGTACAGAGCATATATGCCTCTTAAAAACGTAGATGCTTTTTACAAAGCGTTCGATGTTAAAGAAGGTGATAAAATGTATTTAAAACCAGAAGAAAGAGTAAGAATCTGGTAAGGTCGCAGACCTTTTTGGTATGATTCTCTTTATGAAAACCATATATTAAAACTTAAAACCGATGCGAAAGTGTCGGTTTTTTCTTTGGGCGTTACCACAAGGGTCGCGCTTTCACTACTCGCTTTTTTTTCGCAGCTCAAAAAAGAGCTCAAACAAACCGTTCAATCGCTAACGCGTGGTTTGTTAGTGTCATTTAATTTTAAACATGTTACTCCAAAGCGTTGAAAAGCTTCTCAATAGTTTAAAAAAAAATTAAACACAATATCCAGATCGCTTTGCGTCTTTGCGCCTTTGCGAGATCCCCCTTCAATCCAGGAACCACATCGAAACCCAACTTTCTAACAAGGTTTCAAAAACCTTATCACTATTTATTTATAATTCTTATTTTTGTAAGATGCTAAAAGTAGATAACGTTTCATTTTCTTACTATAAAAAAAAATCAATATTAAACGATTTTAATTTCACCTTGCAACAAGGGGAGCACCTTTGTGTAATGGGAGAAAGTGGTTGTGGAAAATCGACACTTTTAAAAGCTATTTACGGATTAGTAGACCTAAATAAAGGGGAAATATTTTGGAAAGACGAACAAATTTTTGGCCCAAAAAAACATCTTGTTCCCGGTTTCGAAAACTTTAAATATGTAGCACAAGATTTCGATTTAATGCCTTACATTTCTGTATCGGAAAATATTAAAAAATTCTTGTCGAGGTTTTATCCAGAAGAAAGTGAGTTACGTACCCAAGAATTATTAGAAGTCATTCAAATGAAGGCTTTTGAGAACACAATGGTTAAAAACCTAAGTGGCGGACAAAAACAGCGTGTTGCTATTGCAAGAGCTTTGGCAAAAGAACCAGAGTTATTGTTGTTAGACGAACCATTCGGACAAATAGATAACTTTAAAAAGAACTCTTTACGTAGAAATTTATTCAGTTATTTAAAAGAGAAAAATATTGCTTGTATTATTGCAACACACGATAAAAATGATGCACTTTCTTTTGCAGATAAGCTCATCATTATCAAAGACAATAAAATTATAGCAGACAATTCTCCTAAAGAGATTTATAACAATCCAACAGAAAAATACGTTGCCGCCTTGTTTGATGATGTAAATGAAGTTATTATCAACAATAAAATAGTTTTAGTATATCCACATCAAATAAAAGTAGTAGAAAATTCTGAATTAAAAGCAACCGTTTTAAACTCTTATTTTAAAGGTTCTTATTGGTTATTAGAAGCTGAATTTAATGGTCAAAATGTGTTTTTTAATCATGATTCTATTTTGGTTCAAGGTGCTAGAATTGATCTAAAATTTTTGTAGTTATGCCACTTTTGTAAATGTAAAAATTACAAGCTATAACTGGTTTAAACTGAGTGTTAAATTATATTTTATCGTTGTTGCCGGCACTCGTTAAAAACGAGCGCTAGCGATTGTTTTAACTATTAGTAGGCTAGTGCTCGTTTGTAACGAGTACCCACAAGGCAATTGTCTTAAATTTTTATTTTAAAGGTTCTTATTGGTTAATTGAAGCTGAATTTAATGGGCAAAATGTGTTTTTTAATCATGTTTCTATTTTGGTTAAAGGTGCTAAAATTTATCTAAATTTTTTATAGTTCTACCACTTTTTTTAAATGTAAGAATTATAAGCTATAACTGGTTTAAACTGAGTGTTAAATTATATTTTATCATTGTTGCCGGCACTCGTTAAAAATGAGCGCTAGCGATTATTTTAACTATTAGTAGGCTAGTGCTCGTTTGTAACGAGTACTCACAAGGATTTTCTATTTTCAGTCACATTATTTCTTTAACCTAAAAAACCGGTTTCATCTATTTCTAAAATGGTATGATCATCTTGAAAATTTCTTGCACTAGAATATTTCCAATCGATTGAGTTTGTTACAAAACCAAGCTCAATAGGATTGTTATGAATATAATCTATTTTTTGCTTGATTACTTTTTCGCTCCACAATTCTATTGGTTTATTGTGATGTTGCCAAAATTGATATTTAGTTACATTCGCTTTCTCTTTCCCTGCTTTTTCAAATAACCATAGTAATAACTCTTTTCTACTTTCCTGTGGATTGTTCTTTATCGCTTCAATTATTTTTTTTGCAGTATGTTTTTTGAAATCACTTAGCAACTCCATAGGTTGCTCATTAGAAGATCTAAATAATAAATGGACATGACTTGGCATAAAACAATACGCATACAGTTCCATACCTTTTTTCGCTCTACAAAAATCGATGCTTTTTGCTAATACATCAAAATATACTTGCCTTGTAAAGACTTCTATCCAATATACAGTAGCAAAACTTACAAAATATAAAGCAGATTTGTTGTGGAACTTGTATTTTCGACTCATAGCTTTTCAAAAATACAAAAAAATAATTTTGAATGTTCTTGTTGTCGGCACTCGTTAAAAACGAGCGCTAGCGATTAAGAAATCTAAAATGATAGCTTGTACAAGTTAGTGCTCGTTTGTAACGAGTACATGTTAGATATACTCTTTATAAGAAACAAAAATATAGATACCATTCTTTGCTAGTGCTCGTTTGCAACGAGTACCGGTTTTGTATTCTTATTATTTCTAGCACCCGTTTTTAACGAATCTTATCGGGCAAAACTTACAAAATATAATGCGGATTTATTGTGGAACTTATATTTTCGACTCATAGCTTTTCAAAAATACAAAAAAATAATTTTGAATGTTCTTGTTGTTGTCGGCACTCGTTAAAAACGAGCGCTAGCGACTAATAAATCTATAATAATTTGCTCACAAGTTAGTGCTCGTTTGTAACGAGTATACGTAATAACTGTTTAAAAACGTAAGTAAATTACTCTACCTCAAAACTTGTTTTTTCCTCACCAATTTTAACGGTATATTTTCCTTTAGGTAAATAATATACATCGTTATTTCCTTTTTCAATTTCAGATTTTTTATTAGCTCTCTTAAAATCTTTCAATCCTTTTTTAGAAAAAGAAGCATCATAAACAGTTTCATTGTAACCTTTGTCTGCATCTACAGAGATTGAATTTACTTTTACATCATTTGCATAAATATCAAGCGTTATTTTTTTATCAGCATTTACATAAAAAGGAATTTTAACTTCGGGAGTGCTGGATTTTCTCCATTGACTTCTGGAACTTCCCCATCTTTTACTTTTTTTAATATTGTCTATATTAAAAAGCGCGATAGGTTTTGCTAAAACACTGTCATTCATTTTTTGAATTGCAGCAATATTGGTTTTATATAAACTACGTCCGTGTGTTGCAACAATTAAATCTTTTGCTGTTTGTTGAATCACTAAATCATGCACTGCTACATTAGGTAAATCTTTACTAAAAGTTTCCCAAGAAGTTCCGTTGTTAAAAGAAACATACAATCCGTTGTCTGTACCTAAATACACTATGTTTTCATTTTCAGAATCTTCTTTTATAACATTTACGGCAGCAGTTGGAATGGTATTTCCAATGTTTTTCCAGGTTTGTCCGTAATCATCAGACATGTACACATACGGAGTGAAATCATCAAAACGATATCCGTTTAAAGTTGCATACACACGTTCTTTTTTAAATTTAGAAGCAATCACTCTAGAAACCCATAAATCTTTTGGAAGGTTGTCAGAAATATTAGTCCAACTTCCTCCGCCGTTTTTAGAAGCATAGATCAAACCATCGTCTGAACCTGTGTAAATTAATCCAAATTGAAACGGACTTTCAGAAATAGAGGTTAAGGTTCCGTAAGCAACATTTCCTTCTTTTCCTCCGTTTGTTAAATCGTCAGAAATTGTTTCCCATGTATCTCCTTGGTTTAAAGATCTGTGTAATTTATTTCCTCCTAAATATAAAATATCTTGGTTGTGTTTAGATAAATGAATTGGAGTTTGCCAGTTAAATCGGTAAGGTTTTGCGCCTTTTTCTGGTTTTGGTTGGATGTAAATTTCTTCTTTATTTTCTCTATCAATTCTATAATAATTACCAAATTGATAGCCTGTATACACAATATTATGGTTTCTGTTGTCTATCTGAACATGCATTCCGTCTCCACCCATAATTGACTTAAAGGGGTTTTGCCCAGATTGATGCCATGCTTTATCCATTTTTGCATTATGTGGCCCAAACCAAACACCATTGTCTTGCAAACCACCGTACACATTGTAGTTTTTTTCATTATCTACATTTACAGAATAAAATTGACCAACGGCAGCATTGTTTAATTTTATCCAGCTTTCTCCATCATCATAAGAAATATTTAAACCACCATCATTTCCTTCAATTAGATGCCCCTCTTTTTTAGGATTTACCCATAATGCTTGATGATCTGAATGTACATTTTCTCTACTAATAGAAGTAAATGTTTTACCACCATCCTTAGATTTTATAATGCCAACTCCTAAAATGTAAATTCCATTTTCATCTTGGTTGTCCACTCTAATTTCTCCAAAATAATATCCGTAAGAACTATAAATTCCGTCTAAATAATTGGTATGTGTTTTTTTCCAAGAAGTTCCTCCATTAGTTGTTTTAAAAACTTCGGCACCAATTACTGGCTCTTCAAAAGCAATCGCCATTTCATCATCTAAAAAAGCCATCAATTCTTTTGGTTTTAAACCTCCTGGTCTTAACAATTGTTTTGCATTTTCCGCTCTAAACTTCTCTCTAAAACCATACTCTTTTAAATAGGTATCTAAAGTTTTATTTCTAAGCGCTAAAACGTCTGCGGAAGATAAATTTTCAAATTGCTGTTTTGTTAAGTTATAAGCTGTTTTATTTTTCTTAGATTCTCTTCTATATTGACTGTCATGTAAAGCATACACGGTATTTTCATTAAAAACAGCCAATCCAATTCTACCAACTCCATTTCCTGTAGGAAAACCACTTTTATCAGCAATTTTTGTCCAAGAAGTACCAGCATCTGTACTTTTATAAATGGCAGAATTTTCTCCGTTTCCAACAAAATTCCACGCTTTACGTTCACGTTCCCAAGAAGCCGCATACATTACATTAAAATTTTCTGGAGCAACTGCAACGTCTATAATTCCGGTATTTTCATCAATAAATAATGTTTTAGACCACGTTTTTCCTCCATCTGTAGTTTTAAAAATTCCTCTTTCTGCATTCGGAGAATATAAATGTCCAATTGCTCCAATAATAACTTCATCAGCATTATTTGGGTTGATTAAAATTCTACCAATATGATGTGTATCTGGCAAACCAACATTCTGCCAAGTTTGGCCTTTATCTGTAGATTTTAAAATTCCGATTCCGGCATAAGAAGAACGAGAAGAATTGTTTTCTCCCGTACCTACCCAAATAGTTCCGGTTTGCCAATCTACAGCAATATCACCAATATTTTGAGTTAGAGCATTGTCTAAAACAGGGGTAAGCGTTGTTCCGTTATTATTTGTATACCAAAGTCCGCCAGAAGCATAACCAACATAAAACTCTGTTGAATTTTCTGGATTTACATCTATATCTACCACACGACCACTCATTACAGTTGGTCCAATATTGGTAAATTGAACATTTTTTACCAAAGAAGAATTTATCATTTGAGACTTCTGGTCTAAAGATTGTTGAATAATATCTGAATCCGTAGCGGTCTGGGCAATTAATATTGTTGAAAAACAGAGTGCGAAAAAGGTGAAAATATACTTCATAAAAAGTTAGTTTGGTTTAAAGTGATGAAATTACCACTTGTATTTTCAATACCAAAAAAATTAACATAAAAATGAATTTTAAGAAAAATACACTTCAATTTAAAACAACGTATCTTTGCAGGCTGAAACAACTACATAAAGTTGCATTCAAAAAAGTATTTTTATGACATTTAAAGATTTAGGTTTATCTGCTGCACTAGTAAAAGCAGTTGAAGAAAAAGGATATACCAAACCATCACCAATACAAGAAAAAGCAATTCCACATATTTTAGAAGGTAAAGACATTTTAGCTTCTGCACAAACAGGTACAGGAAAAACAGCAGGTTTTACATTGCCAGTTTTACAATATTTAGCAGAAACAAAGCATGCAAAATACAGACCTTTACGTGCGCTAGTATTAACGCCAACAAGAGAATTGGCTGCTCAAGTACATGACAATGTAAGAGAGTATAGTAAATATGTAAACATTAAATCTGCCGTAATTTTTGGTGGAGTGAATGCAAAACCACAGATTGCAACGTTAAGAAGTGGTGTAGATATTTTAGTAGCAACACCAGGTAGATTATTAGATTTACACAGTCAGAAAGCAGTTTCTTTTAACAGAATTGATGTTTTAATTCTTGATGAAGCAGACAGAATGTTAGATATGGGTTTTGCAAGAGACTTAAATAAACTAATTAGTTTTATGCCTGCAAAGCGTCAGAACTTGATGTTTTCTGCAACTTTTTCTACTGATATTAAAAAATTAGCTTCAGGTATTTTGAATAATCCAGTTTCTGTAGAAGCAGAACCTCAAAACTCAACAGCTAAGAAAGTAACGCATAATGTTTATAAAGTTGATAAAGGCCAAAAAACAGAGTTTACAATTAAGTTGATAAAAGACGGAAATTGGAACCAAGTTTTAATCTTTACAAGAACAAAACATGGTGCAAACAAGTTAACCGAGAAATTGATTAAAGCAGGTATTTCTGCTGCAGCAATTCACGGAAATAAGAGTCAGGGTGCTAGAACAAAGGCATTAAAAAACTTTAAAGATAATACCATTAAAGCGTTAGTTGCAACAGATATTGCAGCACGTGGTTTAGATATTCCTTTATTACCGCATGTTATTAACTTCGAATTACCAAATGTACCTGAAGATTATGTACATAGAATTGGTAGAACGGGTAGAGCAGGAGCAGCTGGAGAGGCAATTTCTTTAGTTTGTAGTGAAGAAACTGAATACCAAAATGAAATTGAAAAATTACTAAAAGAAAAATTAAACACTTCTATTGTAGAAGGTTTTGAACCTACAGATACGGCAGCTCCTAAAAGAGCAGCAACGCAAAGTAAAGGATCTTTTGGAAAGAAAACTAGATCTTCAAATGGTGGTTCTTCTCAGGGAGATAAACCAAAAAAGAAGCCCCATTTTAAAGGAAATAAACCAGAAAGTACTTCTGGAAGAGGAAGAACTGGAGCGCCTAAAAAGAAGCGTTTTTAGATACTAATTTATTTAATTTACACAAATTTTATTATCCTACAAGGTTGTTAACTTTGTAGGATTTTTATTTTTAAATAACTTTTAATACAACTCAGTAACCATAAAGTTTGTCATTTCTAAATGAGCTTTTTAGCGATTGAGAAATCACCTAAAGTTTAGTAGGGGTTGTGTTAAGACTGTTATGGGATTCCTCAATACTTCGGAATGACAAGTATTGTGACTCAGTCTTGTGTGATCACTGCTATGAGATTTCTCCTATAGTATAAATGATAGCTATTGTGATTTTATTTTTGCGTTAGGGATTGTAATGACATCCTTTTTGCTTTTTCGGCAAAAAGATATAATGGAAAGCCCGCTCGAACGCCCAAAAGAAGTATAATTATTAGATGTTATTTTTAGTTTTTACATACAGTATTAAATGGATAATGAGACTTATGAAAAGAGATTTTTATATTTTGTGAGTGTTCAATTTGTAGCCACCGAAATATTGCTACCTTTGTATTTCAACATAAATTCATCAGTATGAAATACGATAAAATAGACTCACAATTATTTATTAAAAATCGAAAAAACTTTGCTGCTGCTATGCAACCAAATAGTTTGGCTGTTTTTAATTCTAATGACATTTATCCGATTAGTGCAGATAGTACATTGCCTTTTGAGCAACACAGAGATATCTTGTTTTTAAGTGGTGTAGATCAAGAAGAAAGTGTATTGTTTTTGTTTCCTGACTGCCCAAATGAAGCTTACAGAGAAATATTATTTGTTAGAGAAACCAACGATCATATTGCGGTTTGGGAAGGAGCAAAATTAACAAAAGAAGCAGCTTTTGAAACAAGTGGAATTAAAACAGTTTTCTGGTTACAAGATTTAGAGAAGGTTTTGTTTGAATTGTCTACTTATGCAGATACTTTTTACATTAATACCAATGAACATTATAGAGCAAATGTAGAAACGGAAACTCGAGAAGACCGTTTTACAAAGTGGTTATTGGCAAAATACCCTGCACATTCTGTTGCTAAAAGTAGCCCTATTATGCATCGTTTACGTGCTGTTAAAGACCAAATTGAATTGGATTTAATGCAAAAGGCGTGTAATATTACTGAAAAAGGTTTCCGTAGAATTTTAGATTTTGTAAAACCTGGTGTTTGGGAATATGAGATTGAAGCAGAATTGTTGCATGAGTTTGTAAGAAATAGATCTAAAGGGTTTGCGTATTCGCCAATTATAGCTTCTGGTAATAGTGCAAATGTTTTGCATTATATGGAGAATAATAAGGAATGTAAAAGTGGTGATTTAATTTTAATGGATATTGCTGCGGAGTATGCAAATTATAAAAGTGATTTAACTAGAACAATACCTGTTTCTGGAAAATTCTCTGACAGACAAAAAGCTGTTTATAATGCTGTAAACCACGTTAAAAAAGAAGCTACAAAATTATTGGTTCCTGGAACTTTGTGGAAAGAATATCATGTGGAGGTTGGTGATATTATGACTTCTGAATTACTGAAATTAGGTTTATTAGACAAGGCAGATGTACAGAATGCACCTAAAGATTGGCCAGCATATAAAAAATATTTTATGCATGGAACAAGCCATCATATTGGTTTAGATACGCATGATTATGGTTTGTTACATGAAAAAATGCAAGCAAATATGGTGTTTACTGTAGAACCAGGAATTTATATTCCGGAAGAAGGTTTTGGAATTCGTTTAGAAGATGATGTGGTGATTCAAGAAAAAGGAGAACCGTTTAATTTAATGGCAAATATACCTATTGAAGCAGATGAAATTGAAGCTATAATGCAAGGTTAATTCTTGTAATAGATACCTAAAAAGCGAGTTGTATGACTCGCTTTTTTTTGTGTTAAATTTTTATTAATGGTGATGCTATATCGTTTTTTAAGCACCTCTTTAAGGTACTTTAGTTTTAAAATTTTGAAGTAACTTTGCTACATTTAAATCCTTGATTTGAATTAATTTTAAAATTAAATTCATTTATAATAAGAATAAACCTATAGTACCAAAGAACGTAAATATGAAATTAAAGATTGATAAATTTGTTCTCTCTATTGTTGGAACTATTTTAATCGCTTATTTTTTTCCACAATGGGGAGCACCAGAAAGTAAAATTCCTATTGATACAATTAGTGTAGTTGGAATTTCATTAATCTTCTTTTTCTACGGATTAAAATTAAACCCAACACAGTTAAAAGCAGGACTTAAAAACTGGAGATTACACCTTTTAGTGCAAAGTGCTACATTTTTAATGTTTCCGTTGTTGGTTTTATTGTTTAGACCATTAATCATGAATGAAGAACAAGAAACCATTTGGTTGGCTTTCTTTTTCTTGGCAGCATTACCCTCTACAGTTTCATCATCGGTTGTTATGGTATCTATGGCAAAAGGAAATATACCTGCAGCTATTTTTAATGCAAGTATTTCTGGAATTATAGGAATTGCCATTACACCTCTTTGGATGGGTTTGTTTGTAAATGATGCCCAAACAGATTTCGATTTTACAGGCATCTACCTAAAACTGATTGGTCAAATTATTTTACCTGTAGTTTTAGGCCTTTTGTTACAACGTTTTTTAGGAGAGTTTGTTCACAAACACAGTAGTAAATTAACGTTGTTTGATAAGTCTATTATCTTATTGATAATTTATAAAAGTTTTGCAGAATCTTTTAATGGTCATATTTTTAGTGCTGTTTCACTTTTAGATTTAGGTGCTATTTTTGTTGGAGTAATATTCTTATTTATTATGGCTTTTTTTATAACAGGTTTTATTTCTAAAAAGTTAAAAATGAATACCGAAGACCAAATTACAGCACAGTTTTGTGGTACTAAAAAATCATTAGTACACGGTACCGTTTTTTCTAAAATATTGTTTGGTAACATGGCATCGGTTGGTATTATTCTTTTGCCTTTAATGTTGTTTCATGGCACACAGATTTTAATAATTACCATTGTGGCTTCTAAATTGGCAAAACGAAAGGAAGTTCATTTATAAGAAACTTTAAATAATCATAAAAAAAGAGACTCTTTTTTTATGAGGTAGTTCTACTTTTTCTAATCGTCAATATTTACAAAATCAGTATCACTTAAGGTGTTTAGAAATATAATAAGGTTGTTTTTTTCATCCTCTGTAAGTGGAATTCTATTTTTATTATCTTTAAGAATGGGATCTAGATTATCGGCATCTAAAACGCCATTGTCTAAATAATCTAACACTTCTTTTAAAGTAGTAAACTGACCGAAACTACCATAAGGAGCAGTATAGGTAATGTTTCTTAGTGAAGGAACACGAAAACGCATTAAATCGTTAGAACTGAGCGTTACTCTTGTGCGACCTGTTTCTTCGCTATCTGGGTTTATTGGGAACCCTATATTTCTAAAACTTTGGTCTGTAAACAATTCTGTACTGTGACAACTAGAGCATTTATCTTTAAAAGTTTGATACCCTTGTGTTTCCTCTTCTGTAAAAACTTCGCCTTCATTTCTTTTTACTTTATCGTATTTACTGTTTGCAGAAATTAGCGTGTATTCATATTGGGCAATACTGTTTAGAATCCTATCTCCGGTTATATTTTTATCACCAAAGGTTTTAGTGAATAATTCAATATACGATGCATCATTTTGTAGTTTTCCAATCACTTCTAAAATAGAAGAGTCCATTTCTTCTGGTGTAATTATAGGAACGAGTGGCTGATCTTCTAATTGAGATGTACTTCCGTCCCAATTATATTGTTGCATAAATGCCATGTTTTGCACAGGTGGTGCATTTCTTAGTCCAATTCGTCCTTCAATACCGATACCTTTTGCATTATGATCTGCAAAAGCATTTGCTTGAATATGACAACTAGAACATGAAATAGTGTTGTCTGCACTCAATTTCTTGTCAAAAAATAATTTTTCACCTAATTCAACGCCGTATTTTGTGGGTTTATTGGTATAAAATGAATTATTTAATTCTGGGAAATCTCCAGGAATATTGATTTCTATTTCTGGGTTATCCAAAATAAAAGGTTCGTAAACATCTTCTTTAGTACAAGATGAAATGAGCAGTAAGATAAAAATATTCAGTATTATTTTTTTCATTTTAAATACATTTTCATCTTTCCGCAATAGCGGGAAGAAGGCGTAAATGAAGCCGTTAACAAAATCTCAATGTTTTTTTAATAAAGAGAGGTTGTCTAAAAAGGTATTATTGTCAATCTGAATTTATTTCAGATTCTCAAATAACGTCAGTAAGTAGAAGTGTTGAAACTAATTCTACATGACAAAATTTACTGCTTTTTAGACAACCAGCTCTAAAGTTTAGTTTTCTACACTTGTAATAGAAAACATTCCTTTGGTATTCGTTTCTCCATTTCCACCAATATTATCTACAAACTGTACCATTACGTCTGGGCTCGAATGATAACTTGGCGCAGTTCCTGAAGTAAAACCTTCGTTTGCAGCATCTAAAGTAATAGATTTTGTTCCGCTTAATAAGTTTTTAAAATCTGCTTTAATTTTAATAGTAGGAGCATTTTCGCCAACCATTGCATTTGTAGTAAGCTCTAATGTAATATCTCTGTAAGCATTACGAGCATGTGTTTCTGCGCTAGACCATGTGCTTTCATCGGTTTTAGTTCCTCCTAAAACACTACCCGTATGGATAGATAATGGAGTATTATTTGTTCCGTAAAAACCTTCAATTTTTGTAAAACGGTACCCTGTTGCCCAGTACCAGTGTAATGATGTGTCGTTTGCGCCAGCTGCAGCATAAAAAGTAGGGAAGCTTTCTTCACTTAAAGTGTTTAACGCTGCCTTTACACCTAGTCCAAATTTTATTTGTGTGTAATCGGCTGTAGGAATATTACTTAAAACATACTTTAATGTTGCTTCTTTAGATTGGTCAATAATAGTAGCTCCATTGTCTAAGTTTTGTGTATTGTAAGGAAATTCATTTCCTTCTGCGTTTACAAGACGTATATTACTTATTATATATTTCAATTCAGAAAAATGGTGAGTTTGTCCTTCTGCAGAAGTGTTTGCTGTTGCTTCTGTAGATGTTTCATTTCCTAAAACAATAGTAGTTTCTGCAAATGTGTTGTTAAATTCTAACGTTACATTATTAGCAACAGGAATACTGTCTTCACTACAAGAAGTGATTGATAATGAGATAAGTGATGCTAAAAGGTATTTTTTTAAATTTTTCATTTGTATTAATTTTAATTGATGTTATTATTCTTTGTTTAAAAATTGATCTTTAAAGACGTAAAAATGTTACGTCCCATTCTGGGGATGTTTCCCCAATCTGCGTAGGTGCTGTAATATTCATTAAATAGGTTTTCTGCACCTACCTGAAAAACTGTTTTGTAATTATTAATGTAAAAAGTATAATCTGCAGAAATATTAAAGTTTTTGTAAGATGGCGTTTCGTCTTCTCCGTATTCTGGACTGTAATTATTTTGTTTGAAATCACCATTTAGTGCTGTTCCAAAACCGAAATTTTTATGAGAAAAATGTAGCGAAGTTTGATAACTCAACGGACGAATAAATGGTAAATTCTTTTTATTATCATCTAAACCTCTTGCATAGGTTAACGTTCCTTTCCAATGTAAGTTTTCCAAAATATTGTACTTGGTATTTAGTGAGAAATTGAACAATGTTGCATAATCTAAAGAGGTATATCCTTTAACACCCACAGATTGATAATTCATTGGACTCCCCAAACTTAAAATTCTTCCTATAATATAATTTTGAATATAGAAATAGTTCACTTTGGCATTGATACTTCCTTTTTCGTTTTCGAAGCCAGTACTCGCATTTACTTCATAAGAAATTTCATTTTTCAAATCTGGGTTTCCGATGTAATCATACCGATCGAAACTGTTATAAATATAATATCCATATCCTTCGGAAACAGAAGGCGCTCTATGACCGTAACCACCACCAACAGAAAAATTAAAATCACCTACATTTAAATGATAACTTGTATTTAAACTTGGTAAAAATCTTGTTTTTTCTTGTGGTGTTCCCGGGTGAAAAATCCAATTGAATTCTACATATTTAGAATAATTGTAATTGACACCTAGAGAGCCTCCAAAACTTAGTTGACTTGTATCAGAAATATCCCATAAATTACTTATTGAAAGTCCTGCGTAGGTTGTAGTAACCCAAGGCCAACTATATGCAAACATGGTTCGCTCACTTCTGTCTTGTGGATACATACGCATTTCTGCAATAGATAAATTATTGTAGGCATTCAATTGCACTTCAGATGATAAATTACCTTTCTGAAGATTTACTTTAGAAACCAAACCATACGTTGTACTCCAACCAGGCATGTCCATGTGAACCAAGTTTTCCGGACGTGTGGTATCATCCATATAATGTTCTATAGCATTAAAATACACTTTGGTGTCCCACACTTTTACAATTCCTTTTTCAAAAAATTGTTTGTAGGTAACCGATGTAATTAACGCTCTAGACAAAGACAAATCCATTGGTAATGCTGGGAAACCAACATTTTTAGCTCTATCAAAAATGGCATCTACTCTTACAGAGGATAAATCACTTGTTTTGTAAGCGACTCCTAAAGAAGCGTTCAATTTTTCAAACTGAGAATGTTGTACTTCGTCATTATTTCCGTCTGAGTAATTTGATGCTTTTCTGTTAGAGATACTTCCATCTACTACTAATTTTTCACTAGAATAAGAGGAGTTTGCAAGGTTAAAAAACTGTTTGTTATTAAACTCGAATCCTGTTTGGTAAGCACCTTTGTAATTCTCCCCAATTGTAAATGCGGTACTTTTCCTTTTCAAATCGATGCTACCAGCAACTGTTGCTCCATGCAAACTGCCCTCTTGTCCTGATTTTATATCAATATCAGATAAATTATTACTTTCTACATAAGACGTTACCGGGTCCATTTTATCGGTACAAGCGCCAAAAACATGCATACCATCTATGGTCACTAAAGAACGTTCTGTACTCATGTTATTCAACAACGGCTCCCAAGCATAAGCACCACGTTTAATAAAACTGATGTTGTCTGACGAGGCTAAAAATTCATCCACAGAAACTGCCATTTTCATGTCTGTTTCTATTTTATTTTTTTTAGCCGCTATAATTATTACTTCTTCTAAGACGCCACCTAAACTATCTTTTTTCTTCTCAACAGTTTGTGCATTTGCGAGAGTTGCTAATAATAGGATTGCTATCGTTATTATTTTCATATTCTTAAAATAAGATATCAATATGAAGTTCTCCTCTTTCTCCTTCTACTCCTGGAGTAAATTCGGTAGAAACTTCGTTTCCTTTTATTATTTGTTGATTTTCATCTTTTAAAATGAAATTCAACGTCCAATTCCCTGTCATAGTGTAATTCACAACTCCATGATACAAACCATCACTTTCTTGGGATAAATCTTCATTATAAGGTGATGAATGATTTCCCATAGAAGGTTCAGGCATTCTTGGATCTATTAATAATGTGTGATTTTCTACTGCTGAATACGAAAATTGCGTAACATCAGTAAATTCTCCTGAGGCATTAGTTGGCTTGTTGTATTTGTAAATACCAGCAACCAAATCGTTTTGTGCCACACGCGGACTTTGAGGTGCAACTAAAGCAATAAAATACTGCTCGTTATCATTGCCTGTAAAAGCCGTCATGTTTAGGTTCATATTTGTTTGCTCTTCTACAGTGATAACTTTATCGATAGATTGAGTTTTAGTATTATCAGTAAAACCGATATACAACTGCCAATCTACTGTAGAACTACTCTCATTTGTAAACACAACATATCCTACGTAATACCCTTCGGTTGCATTATATGTTAGATTATATTCATGCGGACAAGAAGATTTATTACCATTCGCATCGGTCATAATTGGTAAAAAGGTAATTTTAGAATTATCGATGTTCTCACCTGTTTCTAATTTGGTGATGTTTAGATGAACCTCATTATAACCTTTATACAAAGTACCATTTAAAGCTTCTATGCTAATGCTATAATTTTCATTATTTGCGATAGTTACTTCTTCGAACTCAATATATTCTGTAGTTTCTATATTTAATTCGGCTTCGTAATTCGTTTTATCTAGCGTACAAGAAGTTATTACAATAGAAATTGCAATTACAATTATCTGTAAATGTTTCATTATTTTAGGACTGTTTTATTAAAAAACTGTTGAAAAACTAGTAGCAACAAATAGGAGAACAATTACTCGTTTTTAAGAAAGTATATTGCACATTATCAGCTAAACACAATTGCTATAATTGCATTTTTACTACTAAAAAGAAATCGTTAAGAAACACGCTTACCAAACACTGCGTAAAAAGCTTTTGTTTTAAAAAAAACTTAACGGTGTGTTGTTCTTTACTATTAATTATTTCTAATTGATAGCACAGAACTAGATGCCTAATTAAAATTAATTAAGCACCAATTATTTGGTGTATTGCGTTTCTTAGTATGAAGAAATTAAGCGAGTGGTGGGTGAAAAACAACATCCGTATAATGAAATTTATAGGTGTTATTATATGAAGTACTTATTTTTAAATTTTCGTCTTTAGACAAAAGGAAAGATTCTTTGTGAGTTGTTTCTTGAAAATAAACGATAGAAATTTCTACTTTAAAAGATTGGTTTTTTTCATTACCACTTTCAGAATCTCCTGCCTTCACAATTTGTTTTGCTAAATGACATTTACCGTTACACTGTAACTCTGGAGCATCTTTGTTTTCACAAAGTTCGTTTTTAATATAATCGTAAAAAGCAGCATACTCCAATAATGGAAGCAAGGGTTTGGTAAGCAAGAATACCGATAAAAATATGGCAGCTATTTTCACGATGCAAATATCTTGTTTTTTTATAAAATTTCCTAAGATTACTAATCTTATAAAAAATAGATAGTATTTTATCGCTGTAACCTTCCAGTAGTATTTCCTTCTAGAATACTCATTACTTCTTTTTCGTTTGCATAATTAATATCACCTAAATAGGTGTGTTTAATGGCACAAGCAGCGCTACCAAATTGCATTGCTTTATAGTCATCAAATTTTTGTAAACCATGTATTATTCCGGCTGCAAAAGCATCACCAGTCCCAATTCTGTCTACAATATGCGTAATGTCTAAATCTTGAGTTTCTTTAAATTCTTTACCGTTCCACATTCTCGCTCTAATTTTATGCCAAGAAGAATTGATAGAAGTTCTAATTTTATCAAATACTTTTTCTATGGTAGGATATGTTTCCATTAACTGTTTACTAGCCTCAATAAAATCGTCGTTAGAGTAAGAGTAATTGGTTTCTAGAAGTTCATTTATTTCATTTACACCACCAATAAAAACGGTGGAATAATTTACTAATTCTGATAAAATTTCTTTTGGAGTACCTCCCCATTTCCATAAACCACTTCTGTATGTAGGATCTGCAGAAATTCCCATACCTTTTTTTTGGGCAAGAATTAATCCTTCTTTTAAAGTTTCATAACCACCTTTACAAAGCGCAGGTGTGATACCGGTCCAATGAAACCATTTTCCTTGCTTTAAAGATTTTTCCCAATTTACCATTTCTGGTTGAATTTCAGAAAAAGAAGAGTGAGATCTATTATAAGAAATAGAGCTCGGTCTCATAACAGCACCAACTTCTAAAAAATAAACACCTAAAGGTCTGTTAGAACGAACAATTGCTGAAGTGCTTACGTCAAATTTTCTTAGAAAAGAAATTGCAGTATCACCTATAAAATCATCAGAAACACATGAAATATGTTTTACATCTTGTCCAAAATTGGCTACAGAAATACCAACATTTAATTCGGTACCACCAAAATAAAACTCTACTTGGTTAGATTGAATAAATTTTTTGTTTCCTGAAGGTGAAATTCGCATTAAAACCTCTCCAAATGTAATTATTTGATTCATAATAAATGTGTTTAAAAGGTAAATATACCGTATAATAATCTATTAATGATCTATTTTATATTAAATTAAGTTTGTGGAATTATAAAGATGTAATAAAACGAATTGTCTGGTTGTTAAACATTTCTGGCTGTTCTACGTTTACCACATGACCACAATTTTCAATTACAAATAGTGATGCAGTAACATGTTTAGAAACAATGTTTTTTATGGAAGGTAAAAACAAATGATCTTCGGCACCCATAACGTACAATGTAGGAATTTGAATGTCTTTTGTTCTAAAAAAACGAAGTAAAGGATTGATTTCTGATGTTAATTTAAACCAGCGTAAAAATTCTTTTTGATATAATTTCTTCGCTTCGTTTACAAACAGCAATCTAGATTTTTTATGATTTTTCTTTGGCATAATAATAAATGCAAAGAGTTTGTATAGCATCATATATGGCACTACAGATTTAAAGATATTACCAACTTTCATTAAAACCTGAGAGCGGAAATTCATTTTTATAATGGCACCTCCCATAATCATGCTTTTTACCATTTCTGGTCTTTTTTCGGCAAGATTTCTTATTAAGATGGTACCTAAAGAAATACCAATAAAATGAGATTTTTCAATTTTTAAGTGATCAATTACTTCTACAATATCGGCCGTAATAGAATCAAAAGTATATTTTGCTTTAAAAGTATCTTTTAGTGTAGGTTTGCTATCTCCATGACCACGCAAGTCTAAAATTAAAACATTAAACTGTTTTCTAAAATCTCGTACTTGTTTAAACCAAATAGAACTACTGCCTCCTGCTCCATGAACAAAAGTAACCCATTCTTTAGAGGTTGTATGTGGATATGAATAGTAGTTTAGCAAATATTTATTTTTGATAGCTATTAAAATGGAAGTGCTAAAATAAGACTTTTAATTTTGATGAAGTTTTTAGTTGTTTTTTTAACCCTTTTATTATTTATAATAAATTTAAAATAGCCTTTCTTAAAAGAAATTTGTTTCCTGTTTTTTCTATTTTTTGTAATTTGCCTAAATGGAAAAAGAAACAACTTCAAACAGAAAAAAAAATAAACTTAATTATGACCAAGAATTAAAAATATTGCACACAGAATTGGTGCACATGCAAGAGTGGGTTAAAAACCAAGGATTAAAAGTAGTTATCCTTTTTGAAGGAAGAGATGCATCTGGAAAAGGTGGAACTATAAAACGTTTTACAGAGCCTTTAAACCCTAGAATTTGCAAAGTGGTAGCTTTAGGTGTTCCTACCGAAAAAGAAAAATCTCAATGGTATTTTCAACGTTACGTGCAATATTTACCTGCCGCAGGAGAAATTGTGTTGTTTGATAGAAGTTGGTACAACAGAGCAGGCGTAGAAAAAGTAATGGGCTTTTGTACAGAAGAAGAATATGATGAGTTTTTACGTTCTTGCCCAGAGTTTGAACGTATGTTGGTAAGATCTGGCATTATTGTTTTAAAATATTGGTTTTCTGTTAGTGATGAAGAGCAAGAAAGACGTTTTAAAAACCGTATTTCTAATCCTTTAAAACGTTGGAAATTTAGTCCGATGGATTTACAATCTCGCTCACGTTGGTTAGAATATTCTAAAGCAAAAGATCAAATGTTTGCACATACAGACACCAAACAAGTGCCGTGGTTTGTAGTAAATTCAGAAAATAAAAAGAAGGCGAGGTTAAATTGCATTAGCCACATGTTAAGTAAAATTCCTTATAAACAGATGGATATTAAACCAATTGAGCTTCCGCCATTACCAGATGGTAAAGCGTATGTAAGACCACCAATGGATTACCAAACCTTTGTGCCAGAAAAGTTTTAGTTTCTAAAAATAAAAAAAGGCGAACATTTCTGTTCGCCTTCTTAATTTCCCCAATTTTAAAAATTATTCTACTATTAAAGTATATTGTGGTGTTGGGTTTAAAGGACAGAAATAAACATATTCTCCTTTTTTAAGAACTACCTCTTTAGAATTCCCTTTAGTATTGTTTTCTACTTGTGCAGTAACATACGCGTTTTTAATGTGCGCTTTTACATCTGCTTTTGGTGCTAAAACAAAACCTACATTGTGCCCTACGTTGTTGTTTGCTATTTCAAAAATATAAGTTCCTTCAGATAAAGTAATTTGTTTCTGAGTAAACTCACCATTTGTTTGTTCTAAAGACACTGTTTTTACAGGTGTTTTTATCATTTTGTCTTGTGCATTTGTATTAAATGCGAAACCTAAAACTACTACTAAAATTGCAATTACTTTTTTCATGATTGTTGTGTATTACTAATTATTAAAAATTGATTATTATTCTTATTTACTTTTATTTATAATGCTTGTGCTACAGGAAAATCTACTGCAACATCTGTTGTTTTGTGAAAATAGTTGGTAATTGTAATTTCTCCTATTAAGATAATTGCATCTGCCAAGTTTCCTTTTGTATACCCTGCTGCATATAAGTTTTCTACAGATTCTGCTGTTGCAGCACCTCTGTTTTCTGCTACACTTTTAGAAAAATTAGCTAAAGCATTTAACTTTGCATCAAAAGAAGCTTTACCTGCTCTTAATTCTAAGATTTGCGCTTCTGTAAAACCATTCATTTTACCAATTGCAGTGTGTGCAGATAAACAATAAACACATTGGTTTACTTGACTTACAGCTAAGTTAATTACTTCTTTTTCTTTAGCAGAAAAACTTGTTTTTCCTTGTCCTATTGCTAAAAAGTTACCTAATGCTGTTTCACTGTGTGCAAATGCAGCGTATAAGTTAGGTACAAAACCTAATCCTTTTTCTAATTGACCAAAAATTGCTTTGTTATTTTCTGATACTTCGTTTTTTGTTGGTACGTTAAATGTGCTCATAATTTTATTTTTTATATTATTAATGTTTTGTTCTTCTTTTATATTATGCTTTGCATTTGCAAAGTTGTTGTGCTGTGTTTTGATCGTCGTATGTTTGGTAACCCCAACAGTTAGGACATTGTGCGTTTTCTATTGTTTTCATATTATTGTTGTTAGTTTCCCATTTTCATGGGAATGACACTTTTTTGTTTTTTTGAAATGCTTTTAAAAAGCGTTTCTAATAGTTGGCTCTGCAAAGATGCAACCGATAAGGACTTCAAAAATTGGACAAAAGTTCCTTTGATTAGGACTCCTTAAAAAGTTGCCTTTTTTTTAAATGATTGCAGCGTTTATTTTAGTTTGTCTATTTTAGCTCTTAAGTTACTCTCTGTAATTAAACCTGTATGTCTGTCTGCAGGTGCTCCGTTTTTAAAGAAAATTAAGGTTGGTATATTTCTTACATTAAATTGTGCTGCAAATTCTGGATATTCATCAACATTTACTTTTTTAATGGTTACATCGTCCTTTAATTCGTCTGCTAATTTGTTTATAGTTGGTAATAATGTCTGACAAGGTCCACACCAATCTGCATAAAAATCTAATAATACGTTACTGTTATTTTCTATAACATTCGTAAAGTTTGTTTGTTCTAATTGAATTTCCATTTTTTCTTATTTTTAGTTGCTGCTAACGCAGGATAAATTATTTGTTGTTGTGTTGTTATTGTTACACACTGCAAAGATGCAACCCAAATGAAGGTTTAAAAATGGACAGAAGTTCTTACTGTTAGGACAGCGTAAAATAGTTGGCAAAAATGCACGCGTGAAGGATAGAGCAATTTGTTTGAGCTCTTTTTAAGTTTGATAAAACTTTAAAAAGCGAGTTGCGAAAGCCTGACCTGATAAGGGCACTCCCAAAAAAATAAACCACAAACTTGTCTTTTCGACTTTTGGAGAAGTCTCATGGTTGTTGTGTATTGAAAGTTTCGTTTTAAGTGTACGGCTATTTTTCTAAGGAAAATTGTAGTTCACAAAAATGCAACTACTTTTTATTAAGGACTAATATAGCAATTTTTAATACACGGTGTTGTGCCCTGTTATTTTATTCTATAGATTGTTTTATTTTTTTCTCCTATTTTTTCAAATAAATTTAACTCTGTACCTTTTTTTAAATCTCGACTTGCGGTTGCAGAAGAAATGTCTTTAAATATATCCATATAATTTTTTCTAGTAAACTGAATTTTATTTAAAGAAACAAAATATTCTAATCTGTCTTTTTCGTTTAATGTTCGATTATTAAAATTTAATAATTCACTTATTGAAATATCAATTACTCCTAACATATATTCAATAAACTTTGTTGATTTTCCAGATTTATCACTTTCAGCTAAAGCTTTATAATATTTTTCTTGATCGTTACTAATTAAAGTTTCAAAAGGCAAAAACTCAAATATTGGATATTTTTCCATTAATATTAGCGTTTGCCATAATCTTCCCATTCTTCCATTACCATCTAAAAATGGATGTATGAATTCCATTTCATAATGAAAAACACAACTTTTAATTAATTCAATTTCGTCTGACTTTTTCAAATATTCAAAAAGGTCTTTCATTAAATAAGGAAGGTTTTTAAAAGGAGGAGCTACATGTTCTACTTTAGAACCTTTTACAATACCAACACTTTGTTTCCTATATTTCCCTGCATCTTCAATAAGGTCTTTCATTAAGTTTTTATGCGCTTTTAAAAAAGATTTTTCATTAGATGGTTTATAAATATCTAAATTTTCGTAGATTTCTATGGCATTTAAAACTTCAAGTACATCTTTTTTTGGACCAATAACTCTTTTGTTTTCAAGAAGCGCTGTTATTTGTTCTTCGGTAAGTGTATTACCTTCAATTCTTAAAGAAGAATGAATAGTTTTAATTCTATTTTGTTTCCTTAATTTTGGAGAAGGTTTATTTAACAAGTTGGCATTTACTTCACCTATTTTTTCTGAAATAGAAGTTATTAATTTTAAAATAGAAGAAGTTATTTCGTAAGGTGGTTTCATAGTGATACTATCATTTGATAGTATCAAATATACAATCATTTAACTATACTTATTGGATGAAACGGAATTTTTTAATTGAGCAAAACATAGTGATAACACAACACCAACAAAGCTTTATTGGATTTCTCCCAAAAGTTAGAAACGACAAAACTGAACGAAAAAAAACACAAACCACAAACTTGTCATTTCGACAATAGGAGAAATCTCATAACAGTGATAACATAACAACCAAAATTTATGCGATTTCTCTCAAAAGGTTCGAAATGACAAAACTGAATGAAAAAAAACTAAATGAACACTGTTAATTAGTCTTTAAAAAGAATTTTATAATACTGCTGAGGTAAAATATAAACAACTAATACTCTTTTTTAAATTGAAGCGGCGATTTTTCGATACCCTTGGTAAAGAAACGTGTAAAATATGCAGGATCGTTAAAACCAAGTTCGAAAGCAATTTCTTTTACCGTTTTGTCGGTATAGACTAACAACCGTTTTGCTTCTAACAAAATACGGTTTTTAATAAAGTCTGATGGCGTTTTTGCTCCCAATTTCTGAAAGTGTTTGGTTATCGATTTTGGCGAAAGTCCTAATCTGTTTGCGTACTCGGTTACCGAGTGCATGGTTTTAAAATTCTGCTCTACCAACAAGCTAAAATCTTTAAAAAGACGCGTTTCTACGTCTTCTTTAATAACATGGTTTTCTTTTTTTACACGAACTGCAGAAATAATAAATTGTTTTAAATAAGACTGCAGCATATCGTATTGTGCAGTTTCGTTTTGTTGAAATTCTTCTATTAAACTTTCTAAAATAAAGTTGAGTTTTGCCGTGTCTTTTTCGCAAGGTTTTACAAACGGTGTTTCATAGATATTGTTGAATAGAATTCCGTTACAGGCCACTTCTTGATCGTGGGTTTGTATGCAGTAAAAATCTCTAACAAAAGTAAGTTTGTAAGCGGTTTTTATTTGCTCGGAATCTACCGTAAAAACTTGCCCTGGAGACAAGAAGAACAGCACATTATCATCAAAAGTATATTGTTCAAAATCGATATTATAGGTTCCACTACCTTCTTGAATCCAATAAATAGAATACGCATTTACTTGCTCATTATGATCTATTGTACAGGCTTTTTCAAAAGCAACTGTACTTAAAGAAAAAGTATTCTGAAAAGAGTATTTTGTAATATCTTGAATTGCCAAATTTGAGTTTGTTTTGTTTGTTGGTCGTAAAAATAGTTATAAACTTTACGTTTTATTTCTAAATATAAACTTTATTCAATTTTTAAAAATAAATAAATTTATTGACTTACATCAAATAATTTCACTTGAGACAATAGTAGTTTTGCTATCGCAAAATTAAATAGAATATAAAATGGTACTTACGGAATTAGATGCATTAAAAATGTTTGGTAATGACAGTAAAGAACGATTAGAAAAAGCTTTTATACATCTTCAGCAAGGAAATGGAATTATCTTAATGGATGATGAGGATAGAGAAAATGAAGGAGATTTAATATTTTCTGCACATAATATGACCAATGATCAAATGGCACTTATGGTTAGAAAATGTAGTGGTATTGTTTGTCTTTGTTTGCCCAATAAAAAAGCAGATGCACTGGAATTACCGTATATGGTAAAAGAAAATACAAGTAGCTACCAAACACCTTTTACAATTACAATTGAAGCCAAAGAAGGTGTTACTACTGGAGTTTCTGCTAAAGACAGATTAACAACCATAAAAGCTGCTTGCAAAGAAAATGCGAGTAGTGCCAATTTAGCAAAACCAGGTCATGTTTTTCCTTTAAGAGCTAAAGATAATGGCGTTTTAGAAAGAAAAGGACATACAGAAGGTAGCGTAGATTTAATGAAATTAGCAGGTTTAAAACCAGAAGCTGTACTGTGTGAATTAATGAACGATGATGGAACAATGGCAAAAACTGACACCATTTTAGAGTTTGCAAATGAGCATAATTTGATCGTAGTATCTATACAAGATATTATTCATTATCGTACATTTGTAAGAGATTACAAATAGATGGCAGACAATATAGAACTCACTAATTTCATAAAAAAAAATATAAATATTGATGATGAAGATTTAAAAATCGTGTTGTCTTATTTTAAAACAATAAAAAAAAAGAAAAATGAAATTTTACTTTCCAATGGAAAAAATAGTCAGCTTAGTTATTTTGTAAAAAAAGGTAGCTTAAGACTATTTTATATCAATGAGGAAGGAAAAGACGTAACACGTTATATTGCATTTGAAAATCAGTTTGCTACAGAACTGGTTAGTTTTATTACCAATGAACCTGCGCAAGAAACGATTCAAGTTATTGAAAACAGTGAACTTCTATATATTACCCACGATGATTTTAGACATCTTATGACTATTGTGCCTAAATGGAAAGACTTTTATAGCATCTATTTAGAAAAAGCATATGTAAATAATTCTAAGAGATTAATATCATTTACTACACTAGATGCATCTGAAAGATACAAGCAACTATTTAAAATAAACCCAAACATTGTAAAACGCTTACCAAACAAAATTGTAGCTTCGTATATTAATATTTCACAAGAAACTTTGAGTAGAATAAAATCTAAAATTTAATACTAAACTAAAAATTATAAAACATGAAAAAAGCATTATTACTAGGATTATTCTTATTGCAATTTACTGGTTATTCACAGTCTACTGATGTAAAAACCAGTTCTGAAAAAACTAGTGACAAGTTGCTATTAACTATTTTTCTTAAACACGATCAAAGCATGACTTTACATGAGATTGAAAAGATAAGAACAGATCAAGGTTTTTATGAAAGCTTTCCTCCAGAAGGTACTTCTGTAGTTGATTGGTATGTGGTTATGGGACTTGGTCAAATGGTAGTACTAGAACTTCCTGCTTCAAAATTAGCTGCTGTAAATTTAGCAATTGAAAGAACTGCTTGGAAAGCTTTTAAGACGGAAATTTATCCAACTTATAATCTATTTCCTATTGTAAAGGACAAGTTAAAAAACAACGCAAAAGTAAATTACTAGACTCTTTATTGTAAATTGTCTAACAAAAAAGGAAACCCTATCTAAAATGTATTTTAGATAGGGTTTTATTTTTTGTTTAATTAAGAATCAGTATTTTAAGTTTTCAGTTTCTTCAAGAGAAACGATGTTTAATCAGTTTTTTTTTGTCGTATAAGTTTTTAGGTTTAACAATACAAAAACCAACAAAGCAGGCAACACCCAACCCAAACTATGTGCTGCTAAAGGAATAAAACTTTTAATACCCGTTAAGTTTTCTCTAGGAATGATAAACCCTAAGAAATCTGGAATACTAAAAATAAAAGTGACAATTACAACACCTCTAAAAACCAATTTAGAAGCGTATTTTTCTGGTACCACGTTTAGTAGAATTAAAACAATAGTAATTGGATAGACAAACATTAATGCAGGCACTGCAACATCAATAATAAACCCAACATTATAACTCCCAACAATAACACCAATAATTGAAGCTGTTGCTGCTGTAACAATATACGCAGTCTTAGAATTATTGCAAATACCTTTTATATAATCTGCGGTTCCGGTAACAATACCAACAGCAGTTGTAAAACAAGCCAAGGCAACCAAAATACTTAAAAATATGGTTCCGAAATGCCCTAAAGTTTGTGTACTTAAGCCAGATAAAATTTCAATTCTAGAAGCATTTTCTGCAAAGGTAGCACTGAATAATGATCCGCTTAAAATTAAACCTCCGTAAATAAGTAATAAACCAATCCCAGAGATATAACCCGCTTTTCTAATCAATGTTCTTTTCTCGTTAAAGGTGTTATGATTACTATAATCTAAAGAGATGATAATAACGGCACCTACAACTACACCAGCAATAGCGTCAAAAGTTTGGTAGCCTTCTAAAATTCCATCTACAAAAGGATTTTTAAAGGTTGATGGATTTACGGTTCCCGGAGAAGTGAAAAAGGCTATTCCTATAATTACTAATAAAATAAGCACAATAATTGGTGTTAAAAACTTACCAATTAAACTTATTATTTTAGAACGATTTACTGCAAAAATAAACACCAAAACAAAGTAGACAATACTTGTTAAAATGGGAGGTGTATTAAAAAATGGTTGAATTGCCATTTCATGTGTAACGGCAGCAGTTCTTGGAGACGGAATTGCCGCTGCTATAATGTATATTAAGAAACAAAAAATAGTACTAAAAACAGGTGATACTTTTTTACCAAAATCATACAAAGTACCTTGTAACCTTGCATGTGCAAAAATGGCAAAAATAGGAATAATGATAGCTGTTAAGATAAAACCTAAAACAACAATCCACCAATCTGCACCAGATTTAACGCCTAAAGATGGAGGTAAAATTAAATTTCCTGCGCCAAAAAAGAGTGAGAAAAGTGCAAAACCTGCAATCCAAATATCTTTTGTTTTGTTCAATTTAGTTTACTTTTTTAAAGTTTAAATGATTAAAGTCGAAACTAAAATCTGTAATTGGTGCAATAAATTTCATGGTGGCTCCTGTAGTATTTCCTTTTTCATCAAAAGAAAATTGTACAAAAACATCTGCATCATAACTTCTATTGTTCCATTTTGCAACGTAGGTTGTTTGGTTGTAAGGCAACAACTCGCCAAATAAAGTAGCAGAGCGCTCACATTTTATAAGGTAAGAATTTCCATCATTAGAAATGGTCATATTTCCAAACCAGGCATCATTATAAGTCCCTACAATTTGTGAAGGTTTCGGTAGGCTTTTATCAGCTTTAGCTAGCGCTACTTTACTATAAACACTTGCTTTTATACTGTCGTTGTATTTTAAATATTCGGTATTGTTAGTTCCTAAATTTTCTAACCAGTTTCTATCTTCATAACCTAAATACGTGTCTTTTACCGTATTTGTAATGGTGTTAAAAGCACTTCCGTTCATTTGGTTTGTTAATACAATAATGGCCAAATCTAAATCTGGAATCATAGTAAACTGAGTAACGGTACCCAATAAACCACCTGTATGGTACACCTGTTTATGTCCGCCTTTTACATCTGTTAAAAACCAGCCTAAACCGTAACCTCTAAAATTAGAGTTGTAAGAATCGTTTTTACTTACTTTTAAAGGAGTTTGTAGTTGCCATAGTTCATGAAATTGAGTTTCACTTAGCAAGCGTTCTCCGTTTTTGGTAACTGCATTATTCATTAAAAAATTTGCCCATGTAAGCATGTCTTTTACGTTACTTACAATTCCGCCAGCAGGGTTTGCAGTTTCGCTCCAATCATGCGGAATCTGAATTACTTTTCCGTCTGCTCTTGTGTGCGCATCAATAATATTTGTTCTGTTTGTAACTCGGTTGTAAGATGCTTTACTGCTAGTCATACCAACCGGATTCATTATTTTAGTCTCAATAAATTCATCCCAGTTAAGTCCGCTAACACGTTTTAATACTTCACCTGCAACAATAAACATATTGTTGTTGTATTTAAAATCGGTTCTAAATTTACTCGATGGTTTTAAATGTTTTACATTATTGATGATGTCTTTTGTGGTAAAATTATTGTTTTCAGGAAAAAACATTAAATCTCCAGATCCTAAATCTAAACCACTTCTGTGTGTAACTAGATCACGAACTGTTATGTTTTGTGTAATCCAAGCATCGTACATTTCAAATTCGGGAATGTATTTTCTTACTTTATCGTCCCAATTTAATTTCCCCGCATCTACCATCATAGCCAAAGCAAAGCATGTAAAACCCTTACTGTTAGAAGCAATACCAACCAAGGTGTTTTCATTCATGTCTTTTTTGTTGGTTAAAGAACGAACTCCATGTCCTTTAGCATACACAATTTTTCCGTCTTTTAAAATTCCGACAGAAATACCAGGAACATCAAAAGTTTTTAAGGTGTTTTCTATTAAATTATCGAGGTTTTTTTCTGAAATTTGAGCGTTACTATTTACTATTATAAATAGTAATAAAAAGCAAATAATTGCTTGTTTAAAGTTGAACATTGTTGAGGTGAGTTTTATCCTTGAAATATACATATTTTTCATATCTTTAAATGTGATATTTTATAAATATTCGATGAACTCTAAAAGGGGGTCAAGCACTTTTAGAGTTCTTATCAATAAAAATTAAAAATGCGAGCATTAGAAACCATTAAATGAGATCATTTCTATCATATTTATAATAGAGGAATTAATGGTGAAGACTTATTTTATTCTGATGAAAACTATCGTTATTTTTTTAAAATTATATAAAAAATATACAAGCAATTAATAAACAAAATAAACGCATGGGTCTTTGTTAGAAAAACCATTTAGAAGAATAGATCTGAAAGATGAAACGTATCTAAAAAATTTAATTTTATATATTCATAAAAACCCTATTCAACATGGTTTTGTTCAAAAATTAGCTGATTATCCTTGGAGTTCTTATTTTTCTATAATTTCTGATAAAAAATCATCTATAGAAAAAGATAAAGTACTTTATCAATTTGATACAAAAGAAAATTTTATAGATTCGCACCAACAAAAAACGGATATTATTGCTGTAGAAAAATGGTTAAATATTAAGGTAGTATAGTTTTGTTAAGTATCCCTGAAAGGGGTTAAAACCCTTTTAGGGTTGAATTGTTTTTAATTTTTCACTATGCTTTTAGTCTACAAAAACGCTAATATTTTTTATACAGATCAAGGAAAGGGATCCGTTGTTGTTCTTATACATGGTTTTTTAGAAAATTCCACTATGTGGGATAAAATTGTGCCAGAACTTACCAAAAGAAATAGAATAATTACCATTGATTTACTAGGTCACGGAAAATCTGATTGCTTAGGTTATGTACATTCTATGGAGCTATTTGCTAAAACGGTAGAAGCTGTTTTAAAACACTTAAAAATCAGAAAATTTATTTTGGTTGGGCATTCTCTAGGAGGCTATATTTCTTTAGCTCTTGCCAAAATGAATACTTCTAAAATAAAGGGATTATGCTTGTTAAATTCAACTTCAGAAAAAGATTCTGAAGAACGCATAAAAATAAGAATTAGAGCAAATAAAATGGTTCAAAATAATTTTGAAAACATGGTTAAAATGTCCATTTCAAATTTATTTAATCAAGAACATGTATCAACATATAAAGAAGAGATTGAGGCAATAAAAAAAGAAGCCTTAAAAACATCTTTACAAGGTTATGTTGCTGCGAATGAAGGGATGAAAAACCGTCTAAATACCAATGCTGTTTTAGCTGAAAATAATTTTAAAAAATTAATAATTGTTGGAGAAAAAGATCTTGTTTTAAATTTAGAAAGCTCTAAAGAGGAAGCTAAAAAAACAAATTCTGAATTGGTTGTTTTTCCTGATGGCCATATGAGTCATATTGAAAATACTCCAGAATTGATTCTTTCTTTAAAAAAATTCATAAAAAGCTGTTAATTTAACCTTTATCTTATAGTTTCTTGTAATTATTTTGAAGTTTGTTCGACTGTTTATAAAAAATCAATCGAATGAAACAATTTCTACTATTCCTTTTTTTAGGAATTTCCACTCTTTTATCAGCGCAACAAATAGATTATAATACTAAAAAAGGTTTTGTAGCAGAAGGATATGATGTGGTTTCTTATTTTGTAGACAAAAAACCAGTAGAAGGTAAAAAGAAATTTGTAGCGGCCTACGATGGTGCTAAATTTCAATTTTCTTCAGAGGAGCATTTAAAAATGTTTACAGAAAATCCCGAAAAATATGTTCCACAATATGGTGGGTATTGTGCTTATGCTGTTGCAGAGAAAAACACAAAAATGTATATAGATGCAGAGGCTTATGAAATTAGAGATGGTAAATTATATTTATTTTATAGTTCTTTTTTTGGTAATAAGTTAGAGGATTGGAAAGAAGGAAATACGAAGAAATTACAAATAAAAGCAGACAAAAATTGGCAAGGTTTAAAACATAAAAACAATTAAATAATGAGAAATTTAGGAATTCTTTTTCTGCTAATTTCATTTACAGCTGTAGGGCAGAAAAATGATTATAATACCAAAAAAGGTTTTGTAGCAGAAGGGTACGATGTTGTTGCTTATTTTAATAATAATGCAGAAAAAGGAGATAAAGAATTTACAACATCATACGATGGGGTAGATTTTAAATTTTCATCAAAAGAAAATTTAGAGATTTTTAATAAATCACCTAAAAAATACGTGCCTGCCTATGGAGGCTATTGCGCTTATGCAATTGGCGTAAAAGGAGAGAAAGTTTCTATAGATCCTAACACTTTTGAGATTAGAGATGGAAAATTATATTTATTCTACAATTCTTGGGGAACAAATACGTTAGAGTTATGGGAGAAAGAAGGAGCAGAGGTACTTAGAGATAAAGCAGATGAAAACTGGCTTAAAATAAAGAATGAAGATTGAAAGCAATATCGGGGGGTTTTGTGAATGTTGTAAAAAAAAAGAGCTGAATATATTCAGCTCTTTTTTTATTAAATAATTATCAATAGATTACTACTTGGTACAATAACTAGACTTCCCAATGACTAAAAAAAGTTCATTTAGAAACGATATTGTTATTTAAATTACTCAACTACTAATAAATAATATGTTTTTTTACCACGTTGTAATAAGACATATTTGTTCGCTATTAAATCTTCTTTTGTAATAGAATAATCCTCTTTTATTTTTTCTTTATTTACAGAAATTGCATTTTCTTTTAACGCTCTTCTTGCGTCTCCATTAGAGCTTAAAAAGTTTGTTTTTGCAGCCAAAGCCCCTATCATATCTAAACCTTCTTCTACATCAGAGATTGATACAGTTGCTTGTGGCACACCATCAAAAACATCTAAAAATGTTTGTTCGTCTAAAGATTTTAAGTCAGAAGCAGTAGATTTACCAAATAGAATATTAGAAGCTTTTAAAGCATTCTCATACGCTTCTTTACCATGTGTTAAAATAGTAACTTCTTCGCCTAATTTTTTCTGTAACAAACGTAAATGCGGGTTTTCTTTATGTTCTGCAATTAAGTTTTCTATAGTTTCTTTATCTAAAAATGTAAACTTTTTAATAAAGTTTTCTGCATCTTCATCTGAAGAATTTAACCAGTATTGATAATATTTATAAGGAGAGGTTCTGTCTGTATTTAACCAAACATTACCTCCTTCTGTTTTACCAAACTTTGTTCCGTCTGCTTTTGTTACTAAAGGAACTGTAATGGCATAGGCTTTTCCTTGTGCTTTTCTACGGATTAATTCTGTACCTGTGGTAATATTTCCCCACTGATCTGAACCCCCCATTTGCAGTCTACAATTTTTTTCTTGGTATAAATGATAAAAATCGTATCCTTGAAATAATTGATATGTAAATTCTGTAAAACTCATACCAACAGAAGATTCAGAACTCAAACGTTTCTTTACAGAATCTTTAGCCATCATGTAGTTTACAGTAATATGTTTCCCTGTATCTCTTACAAAATCGATTAATGAAATATCTTTCATCCAATCGTAATTGTTTACCAATTCTGCTTTGTTTTCTGCAGCAGCATCAAAGTCTAAAAAACGTTCTAGATTTTCTCTAACACCAGCAACATTTTTTGCCAAAGTAACTTCATCTAACAAATTACGTTCTGCAGATTTTCCAGAAGGATCACCAACCATACCAGTAGCTCCACCAATTAAAGCAATAGGGTTATGACCTGCATTTTGAAAATGTTTCAAAATAAATATTTGCACCAAACTACCAATATGTAGTGAGTCTGCAGTTGGATCAAAACCAATATAACCAGCAGTTTTATTTTTTAATAAATAGTCTTCCGTGTCTGGCATAATATCATGCAATAATCCACGCCAGCGTAATTCTTCAACAAAATTTGTCATTATAAGTCTAAATTAATTCAATTCAAAATACGAATGCCAAATTCAGCTTGTTTAAGTTTTGTGTATTGATCGTTTAAATTATCAATCTAGACAAGCTCAATTTGGCATCTTATAGCAATTATTTATTTGCTATTTTTCATTATGCAAAGATAAACTTATCAATGAAAATATCATAAATTCGCGGTATGATTTTAGTTACTGGAGGAACAGGTTTAGTTGGTGCACATTTGTTATATCATTTAGTTAAAAATGGTGAAAAAATACGTGCTATTTACCGTTCTGAAGAAAGAATTAAAAAAGTACAAGAAGTCTTTTCTTTTTATGCTGATGATGTTGCAGATTTAATTTCTAAAATAGAATGGTTTAAAGCAGATATTACAGACGTTCCTGCTATGATTCCTGCTTTTATTGGAGTTGAAAAAGTATATCATTGCGCAGCATTTATTTCCTTTAATCCTAAAGATTATAGAGAAATGCGCAAAGTAAATATACATGGAACAGCGATTATTGTAAACCTTTCCATTGATGCAAAAGTGCATAAAATTTGTTTTGTAGGTTCTATTGCTTCTGTAGGAGATTCTTTAAAAGGTGGTCTTATAACTGAAGAGAATGAGTGGAACCCAGAATCTGATAATAGTGGTTATTCGATAACAAAATTTGGTGCAGAAATGGAAATTTGGCGTGCAAGTCAAGAGGGAGTTGATGTAGTTATTGTAAACCCAGGTGTTATTTTAGGAAGCGGATTTTATACTGCTGGTTCCGGTAAAATATTTTCACAAGTTTATAACGGATTAAACTATTATACAAACGGAATTACAGGTTTTGTAGGTGTAAAAGATGTTGTTGCAGCAATGATTAAATTGATGAACTCTAGCATTAAAAATGAACGTTTTATTTTAGTAGCAGAGAATAAATCGTTTAAAGAAATTTTCTTTTCTATAGCTGATGCTTTCGGTAAAAAAAGACCAACAAAAAATAGTAAGCCTTGGCAAACCGCTATTTTTTGGAGAGTTTCTTGGGTGTTGTCTCTATTTTCAAGAAAGGAGCCATTGTTGAGTAAATATTCAGCAAGAAGTGCACATTCAATATCTAAATACTCGTCAGAAAAAGTTGAAAAAATGCTGCCTTTTCAGTTTGAAAAAGTTGATGAAGTGATAAAAGAAGTATCTGATAGCTATGTTAATTCTTTATCTCAAAATCTGCCTTAGCGACTTCTAAAATCGGTTCAGTTTCTTTAATAGAATCTAATTCTTTCAATTTTTCCCCCACTTTTTTAATAGAATCCCTTCTAATGGAGTCTTTACGTGAACTTATCTTTTTATAAAAATCTTTTTTTTCTTCTAAGTTTTTTTTAACATCGGTAATCATTTCCTGATATAAATCTATTTTAGACGTATAATATAAGTTGCTATTCTGAAAACGCAGACTATCTATTTTATATTTATCATATATAAAAGCCATGTAATTAACCTTATTTTGCTGGTTTTTGTTTGGTACAAATTTAGCAGAAGAGGCAATCATCATATCACCAAGTAATAAGGTCATTGTGTCTCTAGGAATGAGGTCTTTTGGTTCTTTAAAAATGGTGTTACTTGTGCAAGAAACCAAGAAAATAGAAACAAGAAAATAACTTAAGTTTTTCATATTAACGATTAAAAGTTAGGCGTTTTCCTTTAATATTATCATTAAAAATACCTTCATTATAGATTAAATTTCCATTTACAAAGGTATGTGTTATGGTTGATGAAAATGTAGTGCCTTCAAAAGGAGACCAACCACATTTGTATAAAATATTGTCTTTAGATACAGTTTGAGGTTTGTTGGTATCAATTAAAACGATATCTGCAAAATACCCTTCCTTTATAAAGCCTCGTTTTTCAATTTGAAATAATTTTGCCGGATTATGGCTCATTTTTTCAACTAGTTTTTCAATAGGAATCACTCCTTCTTTTACTTTTTCTAAAAGCGCAATAACGGCATGTTGTACTAAAGGTCCGCCACTTGGTGCTTTTGTGTATACATTTGTTTTTTCTTCTAAAGTATGCGGAGCGTGGTCTGTAGCTAAAACATCAATTCTATCATCTAACAAGGCTTCCCATAAACCAAGTCTATCTTTTTCTGTTTTTACTGCTGGATTCCATTTAATATGAGTCCCTTTTTCTTCGTAATCTTTGTCTGAAAACCATAAGTGATGCACACAAACTTCTGCAGTAATTTGTTTTTCTTCTAAAGGAATATCATTTCTAAAAAGTTCGGTTTCTTTAGCGGTTGAAACATGAAAAATGTGCAATCTTGCCCCTGTTTTCTTTGCCAACTCAATAGCTTTAGAAGAGGATAAATAACAAGCTTCTTCACTTCTAATAATTGGATGGTATTTTAGAGGAATATCATCGCCATATTTGTCAACAAATTCTTGTGTGTTTTTTCTAATAGTTGCTTCATCTTCACAATGTACAGAAATAATCATTTTTGTTGATGAGAAAATTTTCTCTAGAATTTCTTCATTATCAACCAACATATTTCCTGTAGAAGAACCTAAGAATAATTTAATTCCGGCTACTTTTTTAGGATCTGTTTTTAATAATTCTTCTAAATTATCGTTTGTTCCACCAAACATAAAAGAATAATTAGCGTAAGAATCGTTTGCTGCAATTATAAATTTATCTTCTAATAAATCTTGCGTTGTAGCTTGTGGTACGGTGTTTGGCATTTCTATAAAAGTAGTAATTCCGCCAGCAACGGCAGCTCTACTTTCTGTAGCAATATTTGCTTTATGTGTTAAACCAGGTTCTCTAAAATGTACTTGGTCATCTATAAAACCAGGAATTAAATATTTTCCTTCTGCATCAATTATTTCAACATTTTCAGTTGCTTTTATATCTGATGAAACTTCTTTTATAATTCCGTTTTCAATGAGAACATCGCCTAAAAAAGTTTTATTTTCATTTACAATTCTTGCGTTTTTTATTAAAGTTGATTTCACCATTTTTTATAATTATTTTTTCTGAAAATGCTTTGCTTATTTTTACAAAGTTAGTAAAGTATTTTAATTCTTTTTTTTATTATTTATGTCTGCTAAATACCCATTTTCATGTTCACTAAGATTTTTGTAAAACCAAAGCGTTCGTAAGATTTTATTGCAGCAGAGTTATTGCTATAAACATCCAATCTTAATTCTTTTATATCTTTTTTTACTGCCCAATTTTTTAAAGACTCTAAAATTAAATTACTAATCTTGTTTCCTCTAAAAGCTGGTTTTACAAATATAAAACCAATATAACCATGTTTTGGATTTTTATGATAATGTTTAGAGTTTTCTATTCTAAGGTACCCAGAAGCCACTATTTGATCGTTAGAAATAGCAACAATAAAATAAATGTCTTTATTAGAAATTAATTCGGGTATGTTGTAATAAGACAATTTACCATCACCTAAAAAAGGATCTAAAGGTTTTTCTGCAGCTACAACACCTTGTTCAAACTCTAGTAGGGTTTCTAAATCTTTTAAAGAAGCAGTTCTAATAGTAATTTTATTCATAAACCTTTTTTGGTAATCCTTTTAATCTCATTTTTATTACGCCAAACAAAGCTTCAGAAATAATGTTTCCACTCATTTTAGAAGTTCCTAATGTTCTATCTGTAAAAACTACAGAGACTTCTTTTATATTAAAGCCATGTTTCCATGCTTTAAACTTCATTTCTATCTGAAAAGCATAACCAATAAATTTTATTTTATCTAATGCTATGGTTTCGAGTACATTTCTTTTCCAACATACAAAACCTGCTGTAGTATCACAAACCGGAATTCTAGTAATAAAACGGACGTATTTAGAAGCAAAATAAGAAAGTAAAACTCGTTTCATAGGCCAATTCACAACATTTACTCCTTGTGAATATCTAGAACCTATAGAAACATCTGCTCCCTTTTTTTTACAAGCTTTATACAAGCGAATTAAATCTTTAGGATTGTGAGAAAAGTCGGCATCCATTTCTATAATATAATCATATTTTTTAGCAATGGCCCATTTAAAACCATGTATATAAGCAGTGCCTAAACCACTTTTACCGATTCTTCTTTCTAAAAATAGCTGATTTGGAAATTCTAAAATTAAGTTTTCTACAATATCTGAGGTTCCATCAGGAGAATTGTCATCTACAACTAAAATATGGAATTTTTCCTTTTGATTAAAAGTGGCTCTAATAATAGCTTCTATATTTTCTTTTTCGTTATAAGTAGGTATTATGACTAACGCATCTGACATAAATAAAATTTCATGTGGTAAGTAGACAAATATACATTTTTTAATTACTAATTTTGTGTTAATCTTACCAAAACAAAAATAGGTGCAAGCAATAGAAAGAGTAGTAATAGATAACAGTTGGATTACCATATTATTGGTATGCTTGTTTGCCTGTGTTTTCCTTTTAAGAGGGTTGAGTGCTGTTAGGTTAAAAGGCAGTGTGTCTTCTTTGTTTAATGAAAGTTTTATAGATTCTGAAATAGAGGAGAATAGTTCTTTTTTTAATCCCTTTAAAAACATTGTTTTTATTTTTTCTATTGTAGTTCTTTCTTTACTAGTATATAAAATCTATTTGTATTATAATTCTACTGCTGAAGAAGGTTTTTTTACTTTTTTAAAGGTTTTAGGTGTTGTTTTTTCTTATTTAACTTTTAAAAGGTTGTTAGAATTTTTGTTTTCTGTCGTTTTTAAGATCGATAAAAGGTTAGATTTCTTTTTAGTTTCTAAATCTGTTTATTTATATTCTGTTTCCTTTTTTCTACTTATAGCTATTGTTTTGGTAGAGTACTCAAAATTAAATACACTTTTCTTAGTCTATTTTTCGGTCTTATTATTTTCCATTCGCTTTATATTTCACGCAGTAATTAATAAAAAGCTGGTTTTTAGCGAGTTGTTTTATTTTATTTTGTACCTTTGCGCCTTCGAAATAGCGCCGCTATTTATACTGTTTAGATTGCTGTTTTAACTAGAAAAAAGAATCTTATGAAAGTGAAAACGATCTTAGTATCGCAACCAGAACCAAAGACAGAAACTTCCCCTTATTTTGACCTGTCGGATAAACAAAAAGTAAAGATAGATTTTAGACCTTTTATTCATGTAGAAGGTATCTCTGTCAAAGAAGTAAGAGGAGAAAAAGTTGATTTACATAACTTTACCGCTATTATTTTAACAAGTAGAAATGCTGTTGATCACTTTTTTAGAATAGCAGAAGAAATGCGTTTTAAGGTGCCAGATGCGATGAAGTATTTTTGCCAGTCTGAAGCAGTAGCTTTTTATTTACAAAAATATGTAGTTTACAGAAAGCGAAAAATTTATGTAGGTACAAGAACGTTTCCAGATTTAACAAAATTAATCAAGAAACATAAAACAGAAAAGTTTTTATTGCCAAGTTCAGATAAACTAAAGCCTTTAATTCCTGAAGAATTAGATAGTTTAGGGATCACTTGGAAACGATTAGATTTATATCGAACAGTTGTTAGCGATTTGTCTGATTTAGAAGATGTATTTTATGATGTTTTAGTGTTCTTTAGCCCATCAGGCATAGAATCTCTTTTAAAGAATTTTCCGAACTTTCAACAAAATAAAACTAGAATAGCAGCTTTTGGTAACTCTACTGTTAAGGCAGTTACAGATGCAGGTTTTAAATGCGATATTACTGCGCCGTCACCAGAAACACCTTCTATGACAATGGCTTTAGATAAATATATTAAAATAGTAAATAAGAAGTAATATTTCTTAAAATACTATAAATTACATAAAAAAAACCAAGCAATTTTGCTTGGTTTTTTTATGATTTTTTTTTGCTATAAATTTAATTATTCTTTTAAAGTAACTGTTCTATCAACACTATTAAAAGGCCCCGGAATTAATTTTCCTTCTGCATCTATTAATTCTAATTTTATAGAAACTTTTCCTTTTGGTAAACCTTTAATAACCATTGGTGCCCATTCTGTTATTATAAATTCGTTGTCATTAATAGTTGCACGAACTTTATTACCATTTTCTGAAAGTTGTGTATTTAATACAAAAAAATCTAGTAATAGGTTCTCTGTATCTTTTCCTGTATACTCTCCTTTTGGTCGACTATAAATAAGTGTTGGTGCGCTTATGTCTAAATTTTTATCATCTTTAGTATCTTCTCCAACAATTAATTTTTTAACAACTACAGAGTTTTTATTTTTAACAGATTCATGATAAGATCTGCTTAAAAATGCAACCAAATGATGCACGCCGTTAGGTATCTCTTTTTTAAAAGTTGGCTCATAATGCGCAGAATATGGCTCGTTATTCAGAATAAAATGAATATGTTGTCCTTTTTCTGAATTTGCTAAAAGCGCTGTGTTATTGCTTTTTGTTATTGCGCCTAACTCGTAATTATTTACTTCAAAATTAAAAAGAGTTTCTCCAACCGTTTTTATTACTGTATCACTTGGTGTTATCATTTTAAGCGAAGCAGTAGCGTATTCTGGTGAGTTTTCTAATTTTTCTAAGGTAATTTTTGTGCTTTTTTCTGGAGTATCGTTTGCCTTTTCCTTTTTAGTCTCTTTACAGCCTACAAGTGTAATTAAGGTTAAACAGATAATACTTAATATTTTAAATTTCATATGTATTGTTTTAAGTTAATAATATTTAGTTATAAAGTTCAAATATCAAACCTTTTTAAGATTAATAATATAACAATAGCATTAGATATGAACTCATTCCAAATAAAGAAATGATTTTTAATTTGAAATTATTATTTTCTTTTGATTCAATTTTTACCTAAATATTGATTAGTAATTCTTAGCAAGAAAGAGGTAAACAAAGTAGTGAAAACTTCCTTAATCTTACTTACCAAGAGCAATCCAATACCTTGATTCTTAAAAGGAATATTATTGTGTTTAGAAGCTATTTCTTGTTTTCACTACTCATTTTTTTTTGCCCTAAAAAGCTTAAACAAATAGCCGATTTTGAGCCTGACGAAAGTGCTTGCTAACTAATATAAATTATTTAAGTATGTTATTTTTAGAGGTAAAATACTTTCAGCCCTTCAGATTTTGGAAACCTGAAGGGGCTTTTTATGAATGATGAAATTTAATTGCTAAGCAAACAACGTAGCAAAAGCTTCCTCAATTTTCCCTACTAAAACCAAACGAATTCCGTGATTTTTAGAAGCTATTTTATTATATTTAGAAGCGACTAAAGTTTTGTAACCTAATTTTTCTGCTTCTGTAATTCGTTGATCTATTTTAGAAACCGGTCTTATTTCTCCTGCCAAACCAACTTCTGCAGCAAAACAAACATTTGGGTTAATAGCAACATCTTGGTTAGAGGATAAAATGGCAGCTACAACTGCTAAATCTATTGCAGGATCGTCTACATTTATTCCTCCTGTAATATTTAAAAATACATCTTTGGCACCTAATTTAAAACCAGCTCTTTTTTCTAGAACGGCTAAAATCATGTTTAAACGTTTTAAATTATACCCAGTTGTAGAACGTTGTGGTGTTCCGTAAACGGCAGTAGAAACTAAAGCTTGTATTTCTATCATTAAAGGTCTAATGCCTTCTAGAGTAGACGCAATTGCGGTTCCGCTTAAATCTGCATCTTTTTTAGAAATTAATATTTCTGATGGATTTGATATTTCTCTTAATCCCGTAGACAACATCTCGTAAATCCCTAATTCTGAAGTAGAACCAAATCTATTTTTTTGACTTCTTAAAATTCTATATGTGTGGTTTCTGTCTCCTTCAAATTGTAAAACAACATCTACCATGTGCTCTAATATTTTTGGTCCAGCGATGTTTCCATCTTTATTAATATGACCAATTAATAAAACCGGAGTTGCTGTTTCTTTTGCGTATTTTATTAGTTCTGCTGCAGTTTCTCTAATCTGAGAAATACTACCAGGAGATGCTTCTATAGAGCTTGTGTGTAATGTTTGTATAGAATCTATTACCAAAACATCTGGCATTGTTTCTTCTATATTTTTAAAGATGTTTTGGGTATTGGTTTCTGTTAAAATTAAACAGTTAGAGTTATTTGCTTCTAACCTTTCTGCTCTCATTTTTATTTGAGACTGACTTTCCTCTCCAGAAACATACAATACTTTTTGACTGATGTTTAAGGCAACTTGCAATAATAAAGTCGATTTTCCAATTCCGGGTTCACCACCTAAAAGGGTTACAGAACCTTTTACCAATCCGCCACCTAAAACGGTATCTAATTCGTTGTTATTGGTAACAATTCTTTCTTCTGGGTTTAACTGAATCTCTGAAACTCTTAAAGGTTTATTTACAGTTTGTTTTGCGGTTGCAGATTGTTTCCAAACTCGTTTTTCTTCTTTTTGTATTACTTCTTCTACAATGGTATTCCATTCTTTACAAGCACCACATTGTCCTACCCATTTTGCATGTTGGGTTCCACAGTTCTGACAGAAAAAAGTTGTTTTGGTTTTGGCCATTTTTTAAGAAGTTACAAAGTTTTAGAGTAACAAAGTTACAAAGTAATAGTTGTTATTTTATTAGGTAAGGATATTAAAATATTAAACTGTGTGTAAGATTTCTCAATCGCTTAAAAAAGCTCATTTCGAAATGAGAGCTTTAGGTTTTATTTTGTGTGTTAATTATTCTCTGATAATAAGAAAGTAATTCAGTTTGTGACTTCGAAGTATTGAGAAGTAGTATAATGGTGATAACATAAAATGGAGCAACTTTATGTGATTTCTCTCAAAAGGTTAAAAAGGCAAACTGGGTAAAAAAAGTTAGCATATACTCGCGTTAGCGATTGAACGGTATGTCTGAGCTCTTTTTATTTTGCTGATTTTTCAGCAAAATAAAAAAGCGAGTAGTGAAAGCGCGACCTTTTTAGGGAACGCCCAAAAATTATTTATTCTTATTATAGATTGGTAGTGCAAAAAAGGCTAAACCTCCAAAAATGATAATCATTGCGGTTTGTGCAGTCCACATAATCCAACCAAAAGCGGTTGCAGGTTCTTCTGCAATTCCAAATAAAGCCAATGCGCCAGCAACTGCAATTGGGTATAAACCAATACCTCCATTTGTTGCCGCGATAGAAAAACCACCGGCAATAAAGGCAATTAGAATTCCACCAAAAGGTACACTTAAACCTTCTATTGCGGGTATTGTTGCCCAAAACATGGCTACATACATTACCCAAATAAATACGGTGTGAAAAATAAACGCCCACTTTTTTTTCATTTTAAAGATACTTGTAACGCCTTCTAAAAGACCAGAAACAAAAGTTTTTATTTTTAAAAGAAAGCCTGATTTTGCTTTTTTTACAAAGGATGTAAAAATGAAAAAGCCAATAATTAAAATTGCTAAGCCAACGATTATTTTAGTGGGATCGAAATTTTTAGTTAAAAGTCCGTAGATAAAATCGAACTGTACAAAAAGTGTGATTAATACGATAGATAGCATCATAATTAAATCGGCAATTCTTTCTGCTACAATGGTTCCAAATCCTTTTTCGAAAGGAACTTCTTCGTAATTTGTAAGTACTAGTGCTCTAGATACTTCACCAGCTCTTGGTAATGCTAAGTTTACTAAATAACCTACTAAAACCGCTAAAACACTGTTGGTGAATTTGGGTTTAAAGCCTAAGGGTTCTAACATAAACTTCCATCTATAAGCCCGTGATAAATGACTTAAAACACCAAAGAATAACCCAAGGAAAATCCAACTATAATGTGCTTCTTTAAAGTAGCCGATTAAAACCTCTAAAGAAATTTTAGAGAGCGAATACCATACTAAAAAACCTCCCAAAACGAGAGGTAATACGGTTTTTAATATTTTTTTGATATTCAAATCTATGTAAGTGTATTGTCTTTTTCGTTAGGGAAAACTAAAGATGGTTTAAAGTTTTTTGCTTCTTCAAAATCCATGAATCCGTAAACGATTAAAATTAATACATCATTCACAGCAACTTTTCTTGCTGCGGCTCCGTTTAAGGTAATTTCTCCACTTCCACGAGGGCCAGGAATTGCATAGGTTTCTAAACGTTCGCCATTATTATTGTTTACAATTTGAACGCGTTCACCTTCAATAATGTTGGCAGCATCCATTAAATCTTCATCAATGGTAATGCTTCCTATATAATTTAAATCTGCACCTGTAACTTTTACACGGTGGATTTTTGATTTTACAACTTGTACTAACATGTGGCAAAAATACTGTTTTTTTTATTACTAATGTTTTAAACGAATGTTGTCTATTAATCTTATGTCTCCTGCAAATACAGCAATAAAAGCACGGTATTTTTTATGATATTCTTTGCTTTCTATGGTTTTTAGTGTTTTTTCTTCAGCAATTGTAAAATACTCTAATTTTAAATAAGGGTGTTCTTTAAATTGACTTTCTACCCATGCGTTAATTTTATTAGCTTCTTCTGAGTTAAATTTATAACGAACTTTTTTAAGTATTTTGTATATAAATGCTGCTTCAGTTCTATGTTCTTTAGATAATCTTGTGTTTCTAGAACTCATAGCTAAACCATTTTCTTCTCTAAAAATAGGACAACCTTTAATTTTTACTGGGATTCTATTTTTTTTAACCATTTTTTTGATGATCTGCAATTGCTGAAAATCTTTTTGACCAAAATAAGCTCTGTTGGGTGTTATAATTTCGAAAAGGGTTTTTATAATGGTACCAACACCGTTAAAATGACCGTTTCTAAATTTGCCTTCCATTTGATGTTCTAAGCCATCGAAATCAAAGTTTTCTGAGGCTATATTTTCTGCATAAATTTCTTCTACAGAAGGTAAAAATAATACATCGCAAGAAACACTTTCTAACAATTTAGTATCGTTTTCTATTGTTTTTGGATATTTAATTAAGTCATCTTGGTTGTCGAACTGGGTTGGATTTACAAAAATACTAACTACAACTAGATCGTTTTTTTCGATTGCTTTTTTTATTAAAGATAAATGACCTTCGTGTAATGCGCCCATTGTTGGCACATAACCAATGGTTTTATTATCCTCTTTTTTAGAGGTTAAATATGATTTTATTTCTTGTTTTGTGTTAAAAATTTTCATCTTCAAAAATTAAGTAGAGTCTGCAAACTTACCAATTTAACACGATATTAGCATAAAAAATTGTATTTTTGCGCTTCTTATAAAAGAGTTTGATTTAATGAAGGACAAGAGAATATTATTTGTTTCATCTGAAGTAGTGCCATACTTACCCGAAACAGAGTTATCATCTACAGCCTTTAATGTTGCAAAAAACGCACATTCTAAAGGAGTACAAACAAGAATTTTCATGCCAAGATATGGCGTAATTAACGAACGCAGACATCAGCTACACGAAGTAATTCGTTTATCTGGGATGAATCTAGTAGTTAATGATATGGATATGCCATTAATTATAAAAGTTGCTTCTATTCCTAAAGAAAGAATGCAGGTGTATTTTATAGATAATGAAGAATATTTTAAACGAAAAGCCGTTTTTACTGATGAAGATGATGATTTGTTTGAGGATAATGATGAACGTGCTATTTTCTTTGCAAAAGGAGTTATAGAAACTGTAAAAAAATTAAACTGGGCGCCAGATATTATTCATGTTCATGGATGGATGGCTTCTCTTTTACCTCTTTATTTAAAGGAGTTTTATAAAGAAGAGCCTTTGTTTACAGAAAGTAAAATTATTACCTCTTTGTATAACAACCCTTTTGAGGGAACGTTAGACGAGTCTTTAGCAGATAAAGTGAAGTTTGATAATATTTGTGACGAGAAAATTGCTACAATAAAAATACCAAACTTTACAAACATATTAAAAAGTGCCATAGAAAATTCTGACGCAATTATACATGGTAGTGAGGAGATCTCAGAAGAATTGACTTCTTTTATAGAAGGTAAAGATATTCCGGTTTTAGAATATCAATCTGAAGATTTAAAAGAAAGTTATTTAAATTTTTATGCTGATTTAATTTCGGCTAATTAATTATTTTATAAAGTGAGGAGATTTTTTGAGAAAAGCACATTTATTGTGGCTATAGTATTAGTATTTACAGCTGTTGTTTCTTGTGAAAAAGATTTTACAGATATTGGATCAAGTATTGTTAACAATACAAAATTTGATACAGAACAAGTTGTATTAGATCTAGAAATAAAATCTATAAATACAGAAAGTATTATTGCAGATAATATAGGTTTACCTAGATTACAAAATAATAGTTTTCCTTCCGTAGATTATTGGTTAGGAGTTTATAACAGTAATAATGCTAAAAAAATAGAAGCTGGCTTTGTATCTCAATTAGGTCTTGTTTCTAACTTAAAGAATCGTCAAGAGATGGTTGATGGAGATACTATATTTAATTTAGATAAAGTTGTTTTAAAGATACCCTATACGTCTGTTTCTTTAGGTGTAAACTCTAATGGAGTACCAATCTATAGGTTAGATTCTATTTTAGGAAATACCTCAATTAATACCACTTTAGAAGTATATAGGAATCCAACTTTTTTATATGGTTTAAAACCTTTGGAAATATCAAAACAAAACTCTTATTTATCTAATTTTGATTATGAAGAAACTGAATTGTTAACAGCAACTACAGGTTTCTCTTTTATACCACAAGCAACAGATACTATTTTTACTTTTGATAGAATTGATAGAAGGATAGATGTAAATAGTACGGCGGTAGTTAATGATACCCTAAGGGTAACTAATACTGCAGGTGCAGCAACTCCTTTTTTAGCAATTCCGTTAGATATAAATAAAATGAAAACATTATTTTGGGATAAATTTAATGATGTAGAGTTTTCTTCATCAAGAGAGTTTCAAAATTATTTTAAAGGAATTATTGTAAAAGCGAAAGGTACTGATGGGGCATTAGTTCCTTTCAATTTAATTCCTAATTCAAATTTTGCTGTAGATTTTTTATATTCTAAAACAGTAAAAAAAGAAGGTGAAGATAATGAAGTTATAAAAGAAGCATACTCTTTTTCTCTAGGTGGAATCCAAAACAGTATATACAAAACGGAAGATATAAATACTGTTCCAGTAAATAATTTTGTTATTCAAGGTACTGCTGGTTTTTCTGCAGAAGTTAAGATTTTAGGTGTTAATTTATTAAATTTAAGTCCAGAAGATCCTTTTCTAGCTTTTTCAGATAAAGATTTAGATAATAATAATTATTTAGATTTAAAGGAAATAGCTTCTATTAGAGATATTGAGAATAATGAGTTTGGATTTTTAATTAATGATGCAGATTTAACTTTTGCAGTAAACAGTGCGCTAAGTACAAATTCAGACCTATTGCCTCAAAGACTTTATATTTATAAAAATAAAGATAACGGAAATGGAGGAGTAACCCCAACACATTTATCTGATTCTTATGAAGAGGGAGCTTTCTTTAGTGGCGTTTTATCATCAACTGAAGAAGAAGTTCCAGAAAGTTATACTTTTAAAATTACAGATTACATTTCTGATTTAGTAGATGGTTCTTCTGATGATTTTTCGTCATTAATACTTAAAGTATATAATTCTACTGATAACCCTATAATAACAGGAGCCTTAAATGTGAATGTATTACAATACAATTGGAATCCAAGATCTGTGGTTTTATTTGATGAGAATGGAGAGAAGAAAGCTCAATTAAAAGTCTCATATATTAGAAAAAAGAATTAAAAAAAAAACGAACTAAAAGAAAGAATTTTATGTGTGGAATTACTGGCTATATTGGCTTTAGAGATGCTTATCCAATAGTTGTAAATGGACTTAAAAGACTAGAATACAGAGGGTATGATAGTTCTGGGATTATGATGTATGATGGAAAAGAAATACATCTTTCTAAAACTAAAGGAAAAGTTTCTGATTTAGAAGCCATAACTGATAATGACGAAAAAAGAAAAAAAGGAAATATAGGAATTGGGCATACACGTTGGGCTACTCATGGAGTACCAAATGATGTAAATTCTCATCCTCATGTTTCTCAGTCTGGTGAGTTAGTTATTGTACACAATGGTATTATTGAAAACTACGACACTTTAAAAAAAGAGCTAATATCTAGAGGCTATGTTTTTAAGAGTGATACAGATACTGAGGTTTTAGTAAATCTTATAGAAGAAGTAAAAAAGAACGAAGGTTGTAAACTTGGGCAAGCAGTTCAATTGGCATTAACAAGTGTTGTAGGTGCTTATGCAATTGCTGTTTTTGATAAAACAAAACCAAATGAGTTAGTTATTGCTCGTTTAGGAAGCCCTATTGCAATTGGAGTAGGAAAAGATAATAGTGAGTTTTTTGTTGCTTCTGATGCATCACCTTTTATAGAGTATACAAAGAATGCTATTTATTTAGAAGATGAAGAGTTAGCGGTTGTTAAAATTGGTAAAGACATAAAAGTTCGTAAAATTAAAGACGACTCTATGGTTGATACTAATATTCAGAAATTACAGCTAAGTTTAGATCAAATTGAAAAAGGTGGTTATGACCATTTCATGTTAAAAGAAATTCATGAACAACCTAAAGCCATTATAGATACTTATAGAGGTAGAATGTTGCCTAATGAAGGGATTATTAAAATGTCTGGAATAGATGACCATTTGAATAAGTTTTTGAATGCCGAAAGAATTATAATTATTGCTTGCGGTACTTCTTGGCATGCTGGTTTAGTTGGTGAGTATTTAATAGAAGATATGGCACGTATACCTGTTGAGGTTGAGTATGCATCTGAATTTAGATATAGAAACCCAATAATTACACCAAATGATGTTGTTATTGCAATTTCTCAATCTGGAGAAACGGCAGATACTTTGGCTGCTATTAAATTAGCAAAATCTAAAGGAGCTTTTGTATTTGGTATTTGTAATGTTGTGGGTTCTTCTATTGCTAGAGAAACACACGCAGGTGCTTATACGCATGCTGGTCCAGAAATTGGTGTAGCGTCTACAAAAGCATTTACAACTCAAATTACAGTGCTTACATTAATTTCTTTAAAATTGGCTAAGGCGAAAGGAACGATGTCAAACTCTGCATTTAGAATGTATTTGCAGAAAATGCAATTAATTCCTGCTAAAATAGAGGCACTTTTAAAGATTGATGAAAAAGTAAAAGAAATTGCAGCAGTATATAAAGATGCAAAAAATTGTTTGTATTTAGGTAGAGGGTTTAACTTTCCGGTAGCATTAGAAGGTGCTTTAAAGTTAAAAGAAATTTCATATATACATGCAGAGGGATATCCTGCAGCAGAAATGAAACATGGTCCAATTGCTTTAATTGATGAGAACATGCCAATTTTTGTTATTGCAACCAATAAAGGGCATTACGAAAAAGTAGTGAGTAATATTCAAGAAATTAAATCTAGATCTGGTAAAATTATTGCAATTGTTACAGAAGGAGATACTCAGGTTAAAGAAATAGCAGATCATGTTATAGAAATTCCTGAAACAGAAGAAGCATTAACACCGCTATTAACTACAATTCCTTTTCAATTATTATCATACCATATTGCGGTAATGTTAAATAAAAATGTAGATCAACCTAGAAATTTAGCAAAATCGGTTACGGTGGAGTAATTTTTCTTATACTTTATAAAAAAAACCCAGCTTTTAGCTGGGTTTTTTCATTTTAAAATATCAATGTTTTAGGTTTAAATATTGTGACGAACTAAATATCAGGAGTGTATATTTAGTTCGTCACAATAAAATATACTTATCTTAGTGTTTAAAAATATTTAATGAAGTATATAGGTTATTAGAGATATTAATTTTAATGTATATATTTAGTCAATCTTAAGCTATGAATTATACCCAGGTAGCTATCTTGTTTGTACAAGGTGCTTTAATTGCTTTTATAGTATTATTGTTATTTCGATTTCGAAAAAGGTTAGGAATTGGTTTATTATTAGCTTGTTTGGGGCTATTGCAATTCTTGCAGGTATTTATATCTAGCTCCATTTATGTTTCAATTACCAACAATTTTCTTGTATCTCCGGGTTCTTCTATTTTATTTACGATAACTGTTTTTGCTTTATTAATTATATATATAAAAGAAGATGCAGGCGAAACAAAAAAAGTAATTTATACTCTACTTATCATAAACTTGCTAGTAACATTGTTTTTGCAATTGTTTGGTTGGAATTTAAATGAAATATCAAACAACAAACCATTTAGTGTATTAACCAACCTTATTGATAGTCGTTTTTGGATTCTACTTACTGGCACAGTAGCACTATTTATAGATACTGTGTTGATTATAATAATTTTCGAATTTATAGGCAGACACATAAAATCTTTATTCCTACAGATTTTTATAACAATGCTATTTGTGGTAAGTTTTGATACTTTGTTTTTTTCAGTTATTACATTTTGGAATTTCGACAACCTAGGTCACATTATACTATCGGGTTTAATTTCTAAAGGTTTTTTTACTGTTTTTTACAGTATTCTTTTTTATTTATATTTAAAATATTTTGATCTAAGCAAACCAATAACTACTGTTTTTAAAATTAAAGATATCTTTCAGCCACTAACTTATAGACAAAAATTTGAATCTGCAGAAAAAGTAATTCAAGAAACTACAGAGATGTATCGTATTCTAACAGATCACTCTAGTGATTTAATTTTTTTACAAGAACCAGATGCCACTTTTAAATATATTAGTCCCTCTATAAAAAAAATATTGGGTTATGAACAATCAGAATTTTTAGGGAAGCAAGTCTTTAGTATTGTTCATAAAGATGATATTACAATCATAAAGGAATTACTAGCAAAAAAATTAATTAGTAAAGGCGTTATTTCTGATGCTATTCCCGTTAGAATCTTACATAAAGATGGTCATTACATTTGGTTAGAATTTTTGTCATCTCCGGTTTATGAAGGAGATGAAATTAGTTACTTTGTTACTTCTGCCAGAGATATTACGCAGAGAATTTTAGCAAGGGAGAAAATTCAAGATTCTTTTGAGGAATTAGAAAAAAAGGAACACTCTTTAGAAGAGGCTAGTAAAGTTGCTAAAATAGGATATTGGGAATATAATATTAAAACAGATACTTTTATCTGGTCTGATTATATGTATACCATTTACGGAATAGATCCAGAAAAGGGAGTTCCATCTCAAAAAGATCTCATCTCTTTATATGATAAAGAATCTCAAGAAAAGATAGCCCAGGTTGTAAAGGATATTGCAGAAAAAGGAGTTTCTTGTGATGTAGAATTAAGATTTATCAACAAAAAAAATAAAGTTGTTTGGGAGCGTACTGTTGCTAAATCTATTTATAATCAACAAAATGAGGTTGTAGGTAGAATAGGTGTTATGCAAGATATTACGGCCTTAAAAAATGCACAGTTTGAAGAGGTGCTTTCAAAAGAAAAAATTAAATCTTCTCTAGAACTTTTAGAGAAAAAGGGTTTTACTTTAGATGAAGTGAGTAGCATGGCTAAGATTGGTTATTGGGAGTTTAGTAACGACCAGGTTCATGTTATTTGGTCTGATTATCATTATGAGATTTTTGGATTAGATCCTAAAAAGGGAATTCCTCCACGAGAAAAAATTTTAGCTTTTTTTGATGATGAATCTCAAAGAAAAATAGAGCAAGTTAATTTAGAATTGAACTTAAAAGGAACGCCTTATGATATTGATTTAAAATTGATTAATGAAAACAAAGAAGAGGTTTGGGTACGCAGTATAGTACAGCCTGTATATGATAAGCAAAATAAAATTACAGGAAGAAGAGGTCTTTTACAAAATATTACAACCTCTAAAAAAGCTCAATTAGCTTTGGAGCTTTCTACAGAAAATATTCAAATCTCTTTAAAGTTATTAGAGAAAAAAGATTACTCTTTAAATGAGTCTAGTAAAATGGCTAAAATAGGGTATTGGGATTATATTATTGAAACAGATACATATACATGGTCTGATTATATTTACCATATTTATGGATTAAGCCCAAATGATGGAATTCCGCCACATAAGGAAGCAGTGAAGGTTTGTGACAAAGAGTCTCTAGAAAAATTATTAGCCGCCACATTAGAACTGAATACAAAAGGTACACCTTATAATGTTATTCTAAAATTAATTAATAGAAATAATGAAGAGGTTTGGGTAAGAAATGTAGCTAAGCCTATTTATAACAAAGAAAATGAGATTATTGGAAGAAGAGGGGTTTTACAAAATATAACCGAATGGAAAAAAGCTCAATTAGAATTAGAATTATCTAAAGAAAAGATTCAATCTTCATTAGATCTTTTAGAAAAAAGAGACCATTCTTTAACGGAATCTAGTAGGATTGCTAAAATTGGGCATTGGGAGTATGATATAGCAACGGATAGTTATGTTTGGTCTGATTATGTGTATGAAATTTATGGTTTCGATTTAAATGAAAGTATTCCTTCACGTAAAGAAATGGTGAGTTTTTATGATAAAGATTCTCAGTTTAAGTTAGCTAAAGCTACTGTAAATCTTACCCTAAAAGGAACTATTTACGATATTGAATTGAAATTAATTAATAAAAAAAATAAAGAGTTTTGGGTAAGGCAAGTGGTACAGCTTATTTACAACGAACAAGATGAAATTATTGGTAGAAGAGGTGTAGTGCATAATATTACAGCTTCTAAAAAAGCTCAATTAGAATTAGAACTCTCTAAAAATAAGATTCAGAAGTCTTTAGAGTTGTTGGAGAATAGTGAATTCTCTAAGAATGAAGCTAGTAAAATGGCTAAAATGGGGTATTTAGTGGATGATATTGCTACAGAAACTTATGTTTGGTCAGAATATATATATCATATTTTTGGATTTGACATAAAAAAGCCTGTACCCTCACGTAAAGAAATTGCAGAACTTTTTAACGAAGAGTCTAAAGAAAAGATGGGGAAAGCTACCTTTAAATTAGATACCGAGGGCATTCCTTTTGATCTTGAGTTAAAAATGATAAACTTAAGAAAGGAAGTAGTTTGGATTAGAATTGTAGTTGAACCTGTTTACGATCAACAAAATAAAATTATTAAAAGAAGAGGAGTATTACAAGATATTACCGCTTCTAAAAATACGCAACTAGAATTAGAGCTTTCTAAAGAAAAGATTCAGACCTCCTTAAAATTATCAAGAAAAAGAAAAAATTCGATGGATGAGGCTAGTAAAGTAGCCAAAATAGGTTATTGGGAGCACGATATGTTAACAGGCATTGTTGTATGGTCTGAGTATGTGCATCGTATTTTTGGATCAAATCCTAAAGATGGAATTCCACCAGAGGTGGTGTTTTTGAAAAACATGAAAAAAGAATCGCAAGAAAAGTTTGCAGAAGCAACTATAGCACTTACTTCTAAAGGTGTTTCTTATGATATAGAATTGCAATTTATTAACTTAAAAAAGGAAGTTGTTTGGGTTAGAAATGTAGCACAACCTATTTACAATGAACAAAATGAAATTGTTGGTAAGAGGGGTATTTTACAGAATATTACAGCTTCTAAAAAAGCACAGGAAGAATTAGAGCTTTCTAACCAAAAGATTGAAACCACTTTAAAACTTTTAGAGAAAAAGGAATACTCCTTGCGTAAAGCTAGTGAAATAGCTAAAATAGGGTATCAAGAATATGATAATGCAACAGGTATTTTTATATGGTCTGATTATGTTTATGATATTTTAAGGTTTGATATAAATGAAGGAATTCCATCACGTGAAGATATTGAACAAATTTTTGATGATGAATCTATAGTTAAATATGAAAAAGCAATTAAAGATCTGGTTAAAAATGGTACTCCTTTTGATTGTGAATTGAGGCTTGTTACCAAAGATAAAGAAGAAGTTTGGGTTAGAAATGTTGGTCAGCCTGTTTATAACAAGCAAAATGAAATTATAGGAAGAAGAGGTATTCTACAAGATATTACAGTTGCTAAAAAAGCACAATTTGAACTAGAGCATTCTAAAGAAGAAATTCAAACTTCTTTAGATTTATTAGAAATGAGTGAATATTCTAAAAATGAAGCTAGTAAAATGGCTAAAATAGGGCATTTAGAGTATGATATGGCTTCAGATACTTCTGTGTGGTCTGAATATCTTTATGTTATTTTTGGATTAGACCCAAAACTTCCGCTGCCCCCATTAAAAGAAATAATGTCTTTTTTGGATGAAGACTCTCAAAAAAAGTTAAAAAAATTAACTTTAGATCTTGAGTTAAATGGAACTCCTTATGATGTTGAATTTAAATTAATTAATACTAGAAATGAAAAGATTTGGGCAAGAATGATTGTTGAACCCTTGTATAATGAGCACGGAATTGTAGTTGGAAGAAGAGGTGTTCTACAAGATATTACCGAGAGAAAACAAATAGAACAAGAGCATTTAAGGGTAGAAGATAATTATAGAAGACTCTTTGATAATGCTACTGTTTCTATTTGGAATGAAGATTTTACGAGTATTTTTAAAGAAATTGAAGTGCTTAGAACGCTTCAAATTCTTAATATAAAAGTGTATTTAGAACAGCACCCATGGTTGTTAAATGCTTTATTAGAAAAATTGATGGTTAATAGTGTAAATGCTGCTACTTTAAAATTGTTTAAAGTTAAAAACCATGAAGAATTTCTAGTGAATTTTTCCAAGACACTTGGTACAGGGGCAGAGAAAATATTTGAAAACCTTATAGAAGCTATTTGGAATTATGAGAAGGTATTTTTATCAGAAGTAAATTTTAGAACACTAGAAGGAGATGAGTTTGCTGCCTTAGTTTCAATTCCTATACCTCAAACAGAGATAGAGCAGAAAACAGTACCTGTAAGTATTCAAAGTATTCAAAGTATCAAAGATGCTAAATTGTCTGAGCTAGAATCCTTAGAAAAATTAAAAGAAGCACAAGAATTAGCTCAGGTTGGTAGTTGGACGCATAATGTTTTAACTGAAAAATCTGAGTGGTCTGAAGAAACGTTGCGTATTTGGGGTTTCGATTTAAATAAACCAACATTAGGACAAGTAGAAATTTTAAATAGAATTCATAAAGATGATCTTAATTTTTTTAAACATACTGTAGATTTACTTTATGCTAAAGGAATTCCTTATGATATAGAATTTAGAATTTGTTTACCTAATAATGTAGAAAAAACCATAAGGGCTATATGTAAGCCTATATTTAACGAAAATAATGTTATAATCAGTTTAAAAGGAACTAATCAAGACATTACAGCTCAAAAAGAAGCAAGAAGAGAAATTGAAAAAGCAGAAGAGATGTACCGTATTATAACGGATAACTCTAATGATTTAATTTGCTTACATGAAATAAATAGTACTTTTAAATACATCAGTCCTTCTATTTATAACTTATTAGGGTATAAACAATCAGAACTTTTAGGTAAAAATGTCTTTGGTATTGTTCATAAAAGTGATATTAAAGCTTTAAAAAAAGTAATGGTTCAAAGAAAATTCAGTAATATGTATACAGATACATTTAGTTGTAGAGTTTTACATAAAAAAGGACATTACATTTGGTTAGAGTTTTTATCGTCTCCAGTTTATAAAGATAATGAGATTAGTTCTTATGTTTCATCTGCAAGAGATATTACGCAATGGGTGTTAGCTAAGCAAGAAATAGAAGAATACCAAACATCACTTCAGAAATTAACTACAGAGATGACGTTGATAGAGGAAAAACAGAAAAAAGAAATTGCAACCAATATACATGATCATTTAAGTCAGTCTTTAGTAATCTCAAAAATGAAAATTAATGAGTTGAAAAAAAGACCACAATTAAAATTGATTGATGAAGATTTAAGATTTATTGAAACGCATATTTCTGAAGCTTTAGAGAATAGCCGTAAAATTACGTATGAGCTTTCACCTCCGGTATTATATCAATTAGGTATTGTTGAGGCGTTAAATTGGTTATTTGACAATGTAGAAACTACACATAAGATTGCTTGCGTAGTTAATAGTAATGTAGATAATATTAATTTAGATGAAGTAAAATCTATTTTATTGTATAGAAGTATACAAGAAGTTTTAACCAATGCTATAAAATATGCAAGTGCATCTTTAATAACTTTAGACCTTGATAAGAATAACTTAGGACTTGATATTTTTATTACAGATAATGGAGTTGGTTTTAATACTTCTATATTAAATAATCTTCATAATCATTCTGGATCTGGTTTTGGTTTGTTTACGGTTCAGGAACGAATTAGAAACATTCAAGGAAAATTTACAATAAAATCAAAAATAAATATGGGTACAACAGTTAAAATTTTTATACCTTTATCTAAATGAGTTATTTAAAAGATATTAAAATTGTATTAGTCGATGATCATAAGTTATTAAGAGATGGTCTAAGAAACATTATAGAGCAGAGGTCTAATATGCACATAATTGGCGAAGCTTCCGATGGTAGAGAGGCTATAAAAATATGTCCAAAACTTTTGCCAAATGTTATTGTTATGGATGTTGCCATGCCTGGTTTAAATGGTATAGAGGCAACAAGGCAAATTCATAAAAACAATCCAGATATAAAAATTATTGGTCTTTCTATGCACTCTAGTAAGCAGTTTATACAAAGTATGTTTAAAGCTGGTGCCTTTGCTTACTTGTTAAAAGATGGAGATTCAGATGAGTTAATTACTGCAATTTGTACGGTAATGCAAAATAAAAAATATCTTTCAAAAGATATTAATCAAGAGTTTCTATCTGCATTAAAAGAGCCCAAAGCAATAGAAAAAACACAATTAAGTTCTAGAGAAAAAGAAGTATTACAGTTAATTTCAGAGGGGCGTTCTTCTAAAGAAATAGGAGAGATCTTATTTTTAAGTCCTAAAACGGTAGATGTACATCGAAATAATATTATGAAAAAAATAGATTTATTCACAATTCCTGAATTGACAAAATATGCCATTCAAGAAGGGTTAACTTCATTAGATATTTAAGAGTTCTATATTTTTTAAGATAAATGTTAAAAGCATAATGATAAGCACTTTGCTTATGAAAATATTTAGAAAAACCATTTATCTTGCCTTTTAATTAAGATACCCAACCTTATATTGAAAGCAGCACTTCGTAACTTATTGATAGTAGAAGATAATCCTTTTATAGGGAAGAATATTCTTGATGCCGCTAAAGAAATTGTTAGTATAAGAGATATTTGCTTAAAGAAATCTTTACATGAGGCAATTTCTACTTTTAATAAAACTAATTTTGAATTAATAATACTCGATTTGAAATTACCTGATGGTAATGGTATAGAGTTGCTAAGAATGCTTCAAGAAAATAAAAAGGATACTAAAGTCTTTGTATTTTCTATAAGTACAGAGCTAAGGAAGACATGTTTTAAATACGGTGCCTTTGCCTTTTTTGACAAGGCTAAAGATTTTGATGAATTAATTGAGGCAATTAAGATTGCATAACCATTAGGTTACTTATCTTTTAAAAGATTCAATTCTAAAAAAAAAATATTGATTTTTACAAAGTTTTTATAATAACAAAAAGCTAAACATTAAGGGGGTTGTTTAGCTTTTTTATTAATATAATTGGGGGAATTGTATATTAATGTATTATTAAAATAATAGGGGGAATAAAAAATTTATTAAAACAATTTTTTAGTATCATTCAATTTCATTGATTATCAACTATATACTTGTTTCTATACTACAAATATATATAACATTGTTAGGTTGTTCAATAGGTAATTTTCTTATTTTTTATAATCAGGACTAAAATGTAGATTTTTGTTAAAAGCAAAGTAGAATACATTGCTATTAGGCCCTGTAAGTTTTTAGCACTGTGTAGATTTTTAGTTAAAAAAGAAAAACCCAACATTACGTTGGGTTTTTCTTTTTTTTTAGGTTCTAACTTCAAATGTAATAGGTATACTGTAGCTTACACCTACAGGAGTACCTCTTTGCTTTCCGGGAGTCATAGTGGGTAAAGCATTAATAATTTCTACAACTTCTTTTTCTAACCGAGGGTGTGGCCCTCTTGCTCTAACATTTACTATATTACCTAGTTTATTAATGGTGAAAATTACAAATAATTTCTTTTTACCAGGCTCTAAGCCTAATTCACTAGCTAAATTAATATCAAATCTTTTACCAAAAAATTCTGTTACCTTTTTAGTAAAACAGTCTTTTAAATCTTTATTATTTCCTTTACAACCAGGATAAACAGGTACGTTTTCAATTAATATAAAAGGAATATCTTCTACCACTTCTTCCACTTCTTCTACTTCTACAATATCATCGGTATTTACTACTATACCTACTGTTTCATCGGTTTCTGTAGATTCAATGACTGTTTCTTCAATCTCCTTTTCATCTTCTACAACCATAATTTGCTCTACTATCGGTGGAGGTGTATTTTTTGGTGGTGGTTTTACCTCTTGCATTTCAATAATAGGAATATCTTCTTTCATCTCATCAACCATATTTGCTTGTCCTAAGCTTTTTAGGTCATTCCTTTCGTAAGTTTTGTGTTCTATTAAAGTGTAAGTAATAAATAAGGCTAATACTAACCCTATTTGTAAGAAAATTTTACTGTAGTTTTCTAACTGTTGTTTTGGGTTTTTTTTAATGTCCATTTTGAAATCCTTTAAAAATGTATAATTTTAACTTCGTTATTAAAAAATAGCGATATAGATTATCAGATTCTTGTAAATTTGATTTTCTATTGTAAAATTAATAGTTTAAAGGGCTTTAAAATATGATTTTCATCATACTTTGTCGTGTACCTTTGTAGGTGTATTATTGTTCCAAAGTGTAAGAATATCTGTAGCAACACTTGCGCCACTTCCTGCAGCAATTGCAAATTGACTTCTACAGCCAGAAATGGTACCGCAACAATATAAACCGTCTTGTATTAAGTGGTTGTTATTTTTAAGTTGAATTCTATCTTTTGCTGCATTGGCTCTTTTATGAGGTTCTATAAAAGTATCTAATCCTTCTATTGTAAAAGGTTTGGAGTAATTTAAAGCCAGAATTGCAACTTTACTAAAATACGTAGTATCGTTAGTTGTTATTTGATACCCGTTTTCTATCGTTAAAATAGAGGTAACTTTTTCATTTTCTATTTGTTCTACATGAGGGTATAAAGTAGAAAGCTGTTTTTTGCCTTCAATTAATATATTTTTCCCTAAAGTTTTGGCAGGTATGCCTAATACATTATTAAATAACGCATTTTGTAGGTGAGAAGCTCTCTGGTGACTAATAATTCCAATAGTTTTATTAGCTGCAAAGTCTTTATTTTTTGCAGAACCTAATACCAAAGCGCATTGCAATGCAGAAGTGCCACCACCTATAATAAGAACATCAAAAATCATTTAAATAAAAAGGACTTTAATATTTGCCGCAAATAATTTTACAGAAATAGCCAATAAAATTACACCAAATATCTTTCTAATTATTTGAATTCCTATTGGGCCAATCATGCGCTCTATTCTAGAAGAGGTTTTTAATACAATATAAATTAAAATAATATTTGCTAATACTGCAATAATAATATTTTCTATATAAAACTCAGATCTTAAAGAAAGTAGGGTTGTTAAACTTCCTGGACCTGCAATTAAAGGAAAAGCTAATGGAAATACAGACGCTGTAATTGCATTTACATCATCTTCATTGTCTTTGTAAAGTGTAATTCCTAAAATCATTTCTAAGGCAATAAAAAAAAGTATAAAAGCACCTGCAACAGCAAATGAATGTACATCAATACCAATTAATTTTAGTAAACTTTGCCCTAAAAATAAAAAAAAGATCATAATAACACCTGCAATAATAGCTGCTTTTTCTGATTGAATATGGCCTGCTTTTTTTCTTAGGTCAATAATAATAGGGATATTACCAATAACATCTATAACTGCAAACAAAACCATAAAGGCGGTAAAGGCTTCTTTAAAATTAAAATTCATATTTTTTTTATATATTTTGTAAAATTAGAGAACTTAGTTTAGGAAAACGCAAAGTTATAGAAAAAAATAACACTATTTTTGCGATATGTTTCAACTTGGAAAAACTATAGTTTCAGAAGATATTATCGATAAAGATTTTGTGTGCAATTTATCTGCTTGTAAAGGTGCCTGCTGTGTAGACGGTGACGCCGGAGCTCCCTTAGATAAGGAGGAAACAAAAATTTTAGAAAGAATATACCCTAAAGTAAAACCTTTTTTAAGAAAAGAAGGAATTGCTGTTATTGAAGAGCAAGGTACTTGGGTTACTAGTGAGTGGGGAGAATTAGAAACCCCTTTAATTAATGGTGCAGATTGTGCTTATGTTATTTTTGATGAAAAAAAGACAGCGCTTTGTGCAATAGAAGAAGCGTATAACCAAGGAGAAATAGATTGGAAAAAACCAGTTTCTTGTCATTTATACCCTATCAGAATAAAAGAGTATAGCGAGTTTTCTGCTGTAAATTATGATAAATGGGAAATCTGCGATGATGCTTGTTCTCTAGGAAAAGAATTACAAGTGCCAGTTTACAAGTTTGTAAAGCAAGCTTTGGTAAGAAAATTTGGACAAGAATGGTATGATGAATTAGAAGTAATTGCTGCAAAACATTTAGAAAGTAAGTAAATTATTTTATCAGAAATAAATAGACCTAAAAGCATCAAATAAATTTGATGCTTTTTTTTATGGTATACTAATTGTTTTAACAGAGTTTTAACATTTTAAAACTTTCGAATTATGAAAAACACCAAAAAACTACCAACAAAACAATTAGAAAAATTCTCTAATATTTTTACACAGCTAGGGTTGGTATTAGTCCTATTTATTGTCTTTATAACACTAGAGCATAAAACCGAAGAGAAAATAGTGGTAGATTTTAATTCTGCTAAAAGAGCAGTAGTCTATCTAGCGCCAGATACAGAGGTTCTTTTTACCAAAGAGCCTAAAGTTGTGCCTAAATTAAAAATAATTAAAGCAGCACCTTTTATTGTTGATGAAATTGTAAAAGGAAAAAATACGATTATAGAAACTGTTTTTGAAGACACAAGCAAAGAAGATCCTATTTTAATAGATATAGAGAATCTTGTAGAAGTTAAGTTAGAAGAGAAATTTATTGAAGATGTAGATTTTATCAATATACAAAATGCACCCATTTTTAAAGGATGTGATCATTTATCAAAAGAAGAGAATAAGGTTTGTTTTGAAAAAAAAATGAAACAATTTGTACAACGTAATTTTAATGTAACGTTGGCTAATGAAATAGGCTTACATGCCGGTAAACATAAAATTTATACGCAGTTTGTTATAGATGATAAAGGAGAAATAGTTGATGTTAAAATAAGAACGGCATATAAAACCTTAGAAAAAGAAGCATTAAGAGTTATTAAGAAATTGCCAAAATTTAAACCTGGTATACAAAATAGTAGAGCTGTTAAAGTAAGATATAATTTACCCATTGCTTTTAGTTTAGAGTAAAATAAAGTGGTTGTCTAAAAAGAATTAAACCTTGTTATCCTCAACTTGTTTCAGTATCTCAACTTATTGATATTCAATTTTTATAAGAATCTAAAATAAATCTAGATTAACAAAAAACACACTTTTTAAACAGCCTCTTTTTAGTGAGTATATTTATTATTTGTTATTTTTGTAAGATGAAAATCAGTCAATATTTAGACGCTACTTACTTAAAAACAGCAAGTCAGGCGAATCTTACCGAAGAAGAAAATAAACAAAACGTTATTGATTTAATACAAGAAGCTATTTTGTACGATTATAAGTTAATTATGATTCGTGCTAAATACATTCCTTTAGCTAAAGAAATGCTTCAAGAAGTAGGTGCAAATATTCTTATTGGAACAGTAATTGGCTTTCATGAGGGTACTTATACTACTCAAGAAAAATTAGACGAAGCACGAGAAGCTATTAATTTGGGTGCAGATGAGCTAGATTTTGTTGTAAACTATAAAGCCTTTAAAAGAGAAGAAATAGCCTTGGTTACTAATGAAATTACAAAAGGAATAGCGCTTGCTTTAGCAAATAACAAAGTAATAAAATGGATAATTGAAGTTGCTGCCTTAACAAACAAAGAAATAATTGTAATTTCGCGTTTAATTAAAAACATTGTTTTTACTGATTTTGGCGAAGAAAATGCAGATAAGGTTTTTGTAAAATCATCTACAGGTTTTTTTAAAACAGCAAACAATTTGCCAAACGGAGCAACGTTTGAAACCATGAAATTAATTGCAGAAAATGCAAAACCATTAAAAATAAAAGCAGCAGGTGGTGTAAGAGATTATGAAACGGCTGTAAAAATGGTTGCTTTAGGAGTAGATAGAATTGGTACATCTTCTTCTAAAGAGATTGTTAATAAAGAACAAAACAGTAATTCAGGATACTAATTTTGATAGAATATTTTGCACATGAAACGGCTGTAATAGATAACGATTGCAGTATTGGAAAGGATACCAAAATTTGGCATTTTAGTCATATTATGTCTAATTGTGTAATTGGTGAACAATGTAATATTGGTCAGAATGTAGTGGTTTCTCCAGAAGTAGTTTTGGGTAAAAATGTAAAAGTACAAAATAACGTATCTATTTACACAGGTGTAATTTGCGAAGACGATGTTTTTTTAGGACCTTCTATGGTTTTTACAAACGTAATCAATCCACGGAGTGCCATCAAAAGAAAAAATGAATACCAACAAACTTTAGTGAAAAAAGGCGCAAGTATTGGAGCAAATGCAACTATTATTTGTGGTAATACTATTGGAGAATATGCGCTTATTGGGGCCGGAGCAGTAGTAACAAAAGAAGTTTTACCATTTGCATTGGTAGTTGGCAATCCATCCAAACAAATTGGTTGGGTAAGTGAATACGGACATCGATTAGAATTTAATAAAAACGGAATTGCGATCTGTAAAGAGAGCAATGAAACATATCAATTAAAAAATAATACCATTATAAAGTTATAGGATGCTAAAAAAATACATATTTCTAGTTTTATTATTCCCCTCAATATATTTTGCTCAAGAAGAAAAATACCCCGTTTTTGATGCTTGTAAAGATGCAGAAGTTCAATCTTTAAGAGATTGTTTTTATGCCCAAACAAAAGAGCTATTTTTTGCGGAATTTAAAATACCAGCAATTGTAAACGAAGAGGGTTTTGTTGGTTCTGCCAATACTATTTTTGCGGTTACAGCAGAAGGAGAATTTAGGTTAATATATGTAGACACACCTTTTGATGAAGTTAGAGACGAGGTAAAGAGGGCTTTTAAAGTTTTTTCGAAAATTACACCTGCTTGGTATCATGACCATGCAATAGAAATGAAATTTGAGCTTCCTATAAAATTTCCTTTAACGGGTGATAGTGATGTTATTGTAGACACCACCACCTTAGAAATTAAAAAAGAAAGCTTAATAGATGTTGTAGCAAAAAAGAGAATTGCAGATTCTACTTTTTTAGAACATAGTAGCAAACTAAACATACCTTTTACACATAGAAGTTATGTAGATTATGAATTTGCTTTGCACAAAGCAAAAGGAACACATACAGCTTCTAAACCTTATACCTATGATGATATAAAGCCATATTATGACTTAACTAAGGAAAAAAAGAAGTTTTTGAAAGCTAACAAAGAAACTTGGTTAGGTAAAAAGGTATGGAACGAGCATTTGGTACAAGTTAAAAAAGACGATTATTGGCTTACCGTAGATGTTTTATTTGATGTTCAAATAGGTAAAGATAATTCGGATGTAGATTACACGTTTAATAATTCTAGAATTGTAAATGTAAATGGAGAAATTGGAAATAACTTTTCATTTTCTACAACGTATGCAGAGAGTCAGGGTAGGTTTGCAGAATATGTAAATAGTTTTGTAACAAATAGAGCTGCAAATGTGAGACCTAAAAATTCGGAAGGTTTAGTTCCTGGAAGAGGTAAAACCAAAGGATTTAAAGAAGATTCACACGATTACCCTGTAGCAGAAGGTTATTTGGCATATACACCAAATAAATACATGCAATTTCAGTTTGGAAACGGTAAAAATTTTATAGGAGATGGGTATAGGTCTTTTATTTTATCTGATGTTTCTTCTCCAACTACCTATTTAAAAATGAAATTAGATATTTGGAAAATACAATATACCAATATTTGGATGTGGAACACAGAACCATCTTTAAGTTCAGTATCCGATCCTAATGAACATGCAAGAAAGTATGTAGCAGCTCATTATTTGAGTGTGAATGTTACAGATAAACTAAACTTAGGCTTTTTTGAAACAGCAATTTCTGCAGGAGAAAACGGAATAGATGCTGGTTTCTTAAATCCACTTATATTTTATAGGTCTTTAGAGTTTAATAGAGGTGAAGATTCTGGAAACGCAATTGTTGGTTTAACAGGTAAGTATAAGCTTAATAATAATGTCTCTTTATATTCTCAATTAGTAATTGATGAATTTTCTGTAGGAAACTTTAGTGATATGAGTGATTGGAAACATAAATTCGCATATCAATTAGGTGTAAAATATTTTGATGCTTTTAAAGTGGAAAATTTATTTTTACAGTTAGAGTACAATCGTGCGCGTCCTTATACCTTTGCACATAAGTCACCAATATTAAATTACGGTAATTACAGTCAGCCTCTTGGGCATTTGTGGGGTGCTAACTTTTGGGAGGCAATTGCTATTGCCAGATATAAAAAAGATAGATGGAGTGGTAGTGCAAAAATTATAGTAGGTAAAAAAGGGTTCGATTTAGAAGATCAAGCAATAAGTTATGGTGGTGATATTTACCAATCTTATAACAAAAGATTATCAGATACGGGTATAGAGCTTGCACAGGGTAATGCTGCAAATGTTTTTATTGCAGACGTACAAGCCAATTATTTAATTAATCCTTCTACGAATACGAATCTATTTGCGGGTTTATCTTATAGAAATTTCTCTTCAGATTCAGATTTAACAAGTTATCCATCTGGTTCAAATGTTTGGTTTTCAGTAGGAGTAAGGGCAGATTTGTTTAATTGGTATTTCGACTTTTAAATTTTAATGTTTTTTTAAGAAAAACATAAGAGTTTTATACATACATTTGCATTGTGATTTTTAATTAAGTCACACTTTTTCTTTTTCATAGCAATTTTCCCACTCAATTTATTGAGTGGGTTTTTTATTTATAGTTAAAACCTAACTAAAAGGGTGGTAAAGTCATAATTAACAAATATCTTTGCAAACTATTTTATAAAATGGAATCAACAGTAATTACAGACAATAAAATATCTATGCAAGCTATAATTTCAGACTTTAAACAACTTACAAAAGTTGGTTTGTCATTAAGTGTTGTGTTTTCTTCCGTTGCCGGTTATTTATTGGCCATAGATGTTGTAAATTATTTTACGCTTCTTATGTTAGCTATTGGAGGTTTTTTTATGGTTGGTGCATCAAATGCATTTAATCAAATCATAGAAAAAGACACAGATCTTATAATGAAACGTACGCAAAACAGACCTTTGCCTACAGGTAGAATGTCTGTTAATGTTGCGCTTACAATTGCAATTCTATTTACAATTTCTGGGTTGTCAATCTTATACAGCATCAATGCTAAAACAGCATTGTTTGGTGCTATCTCTATATTTTTATATACTAGTGTTTATACTCCTTTAAAACCAGTAACACCTTTATCTGTTTTTGTAGGTGCCATTCCAGGTGCAATTCCTTTTATGTTAGGTTGGGTTGCAGCCACCAATGAATTTGGTCTAGAAGCAGGTTTTTTGTTTATGATTCAGTTTTTCTGGCAATTCCCACATTTTTGGGCTATTGGTTGGTTACAGCATGAAGAGTATCAAAAAGCAGGTTTTAATATGCTGCCAATGGGGCAAAAAAATAAGGGAGCCGTAAAACAGATTATTTTTTACACGGTAATTATGATATTAGTATCTATTTCGCCAGTTTTAAAATTATCTGGGGCATTTTATATTCATCCAATAACGGCTGTAATTGTTGCACTGTTAGGAATATATATGTTGTATTTTGGTGTTAAATTGCATAAAAGCGAAGATAATATTGATGCACGGAAACTAATGTTGTCTAGTGTTTTATATATTACAGTAGTGCAAATTGTTTACGTAGTTGATAAATTTTTACATTAATAATGATAAGAGAACAGAGAATAGAAGAAGAATTAGCTATTGCTAAGAAAAAATCTGCAAAACCTATGTTATGGATTTCCATGATTAGTATGGTGATGTTTTTTGCTGGCTTAACAAGTGCTTATGTAATAAGTATGGAAAGAGATGATTGGGTTACATTTAATTTACCACAATCATTTTATATCAGTACATTTTTAATTGTTACCAGTAGTATTACGCTTTTTTTATCTCAAAAATTCTTAAAAAATGATAAAAGACAACTCTCTTTAGTGATGGTTGTGGTTACTTTATTATTAGGGATAGGGTTTATTTGGCAACAATACGTAGGTTTTAATCAGTTAAAAAGTGTGGGGTTATTTTTTACAGGACCAGAGAGTACTGTCTCAACATCTTTTATAATAGGTATTACATTTATGCACATTTTACACGTGTTGGCAGGTGTTCTTGTGCTTTTGGTTGTTATTTATAATCATTTTAAATACAAATACAAATCAGACAATATGCTTGGGTTTGAACTAGGTGCAATCTTTTGGCATTTTGTAGATATACTATGGATTTATCTATTTTTCTTTTTCTATTTTATTAGGTGATGAAAAATAGTTATTTTTGACAAACTAACTAAGAATTAATTAACAGAGATTATTATATGGAAGCAAATATTGCTATACCTACAGATGGTAAAGATACTTGGAATGGTGGTGGACAGAAACCATTAGGAGCAAGTTATGGTAAAATGATGATGTGGTTTTTTATCGTTTCTGATGCTTTAACCTTTTCAGGGTTTTTAGCCGCTTACGGTTTAACTCGATTTAAATTTATAGATTCTTGGCCTATTGCCGATGAAGTCTTTACGCATTTTCCTGGTTTGCATGGAGTGCATGCACCAATGTATTATGTGGCATTAATGACATTTATTCTTATTATATCTTCTGTAACAATGGTTTTAGCCGTTGATGCAGGTCATCAAATGAAACAAAAAAGAGTAGCTTGGTATATGTTTGCTACTATTGTTTTTGGAATAATTTTTATCGGTTCTCAAGCTTGGGAATGGAAAAACTTTATTGCGGGTAGTTATGGAGCTGTAAAAACTACAGATGGTAGACTTTTACAATTTGCTACACAGAATGGTTTTGATGAAGATGGAGAACCTATATTTGATCAAATAGCATTGTCTGATTTTGTGGTAGGTGAAAGAACAGACGGAAGAATACTACACGAAAGAGAAAACGGATTATGGTTTGAGAAAGAAGAAGCGATTGCTACTTATTCTATTGCTCAAATTCAAGAATCATACAAATCAAATTCAGACGTTTTAATTCGTTCGGAATTGATTGACCCAGCAACAAAACAAAAAATAATTCTTTCTAGAGAAGAAGGAATGGCGCAATTGGCTAAAACAAAAATGGTTGTTGAAGGGGCTAACCTAGAAGTTAATGAATATGGAAACATTAGTTTTGCAGATTTCTTTTTCTTTATTACAGGTTTTCACGGATTTCACGTACTTTCTGGAATTATCATTAATATTATTATTTTCTTTAACGTAGTACTAGGTACTTATGAGCGTAGAGGACATTATGAAATGGTAGAGAAAGTAGGGTTGTATTGGCACTTTGTAGATTTAGTTTGGGTATTTGTATTTACCTTCTTCTACTTAGTATAAAAAAAATAATTACCTCTAGGTATTGTCTAGAAGTTCTAATTAAATTGTCTTTCCCACGAAAGTAGGAATCTAAAATAAGATTAAAAATGGCACACGCACACGAATCAAACACAAAAAGAATCTGGGTAGTTTTAGTACTATTAACAGTTATAACTACTGTAGAGGTTGTATTTGGTATTATTAAACCAGCATCTTTACACCTTACCAGTATTTTAGGTACAAGTCCTTTAAACTGGATGTTTATTATTTTAACATTAGTAAAGGCTTATTACATTGCATGGGCATTTATGCACTTAGAAGGAGAAAATAAATGGTTAAGACGTTCTATAGTTTGGACCTCTGTTTTCTTAATTTGTTATTTACTAACACTCTTATTAATAGAAGGTAGTTATTTACATAGCGTTTTAGCACCACTTGTAAAATGGTAATTTAAAAATTTAAAAAGGTGGTTTTAACCACCTTTTTTTATATACAAAATAGCGATTCTTATAATCAAATAACCAACAATAAAATAGTCAGTATTTCTTTATTACCTAATAAGATAAGACATAGAAAGAACTTAACTGGGTTTATATAAAAATACGTTACGCTCTTTGCTGTTAATTTATAATTCTTTACAATGATGAAACTTACTAAAAAAAGAGTTGTTTTATTTTTACTTTTTATTTTTCCCTTAATTTGTTTTTTAATTTTATCAACCGGTACAAATAATTTTAGCAAACTACCTGTTGTAACTAACAATGTTGTAGATGTTTCTACGTTAGATTCATTAAAAACATTTGAAGGTAATATTTCTATTGTTTGCTTTTTAGGCAACGATATGAATTCTAACAAAGGAGGTTTCTTTAATTTGAATGAGAAAATCTACAAAAAATTTATAGAGTATAATCAATTTCAAATCATTGCTGTTTATCCCGAAGGAAAAGAAAAGGAGGTAGCTATTCTTAAAAAAGAAATAAGTGCTTTTACAGATATGGTAAAATGGAAGTTTACAGCAGGCTCTAAAGAACAAATTACCGCATTACACGCTGGTTTTAATTCTAATGATACATTAGAGAATCTTTATACACCTAATGTTTTTTTAATTGATAAAAATGGAGACTTAAGAGGTAGAGTAAGTGATGCAGATAGCGTTGATGGAAAATTATTTTGCTATAATATGAATTCTGTTTCTGTACTAAACGCAAAATTAAAAGATGATGTATTAGTACTTTATTACGAGTATTATGCTGCTTTTAAAGAAAATAATAAGAACAAAGCAGATAGAAAAGAAGTAGGGTTATGAAAAAAAAATATTCTTATATAGGTGTTTCGTTTATTGTTCTTTTATTTGGAATTTATGTTGTTAGAAACATAGATAGTAGAATAAATGACAATGATCTTGTACAAGGTGATAGGTTGAATAAGGTAGATAAAAAAGGAACAAATAGAAATGACTTATACACGTTTAATAAAGTTCCAGATTTTGAGTTTATAGATCAAAACGGAGTTGTAATAAGTAATAAAGATTATAAAGGAAAAGTATATGTGGTAGAATTTTTCTTTTCTACATGTCCAACCATTTGTCCTTTAATGAATAAAAAAATGGTTACTATTCAAGATGAGTTTGCTTCAAATAATAATTTTGGGATTGCGTCTTTTTCTATAACGCCAGAAATTGATACTCCAGAGATTTTAAAGCAATATGCTATAGATAACCAAATATCACATAAGAATTGGCATTTGTTAACTGGGCAGAATGAAGAGATTGTTTACGACTTAGCTAATAAAGGATTTAAATTATTTGCTGGTAAAGGAGCAGAAGATCATGGTGGCTTTGAGCATTCTGGCTTATTTGCTTTGGTAGATAAAGAAGGAAATATTAGATCTAGAAAAGATGAGTATGGTAATCCTATTATGTATTACAGAGCTTTATCTGAACAAGGTTTTGCAGATCAGGTTAAAGAATTAAAAGAAGATATTAAAATTTTATTGGATGAATAATTTAGCCCAAGAAAAAAAGTATAAAAAAATAATTACTGCTTTATCTATTGTTATTCCTTTGGCAGTTGCAGCATTATTTGGTGTTAATTTAAGAAAACTGGGTTTTAATGTAGCACCTTTAACTTTTTTACCACCTATTTATGCAACTATAAATGGATTAACAGCAATAATTCTAATTGCAGCAGTTGTTGCAATTAAAAAGGGTAATAAAAAACTACACGAACAATTAAATACTTTTGCAATAGGTTGTTCTTTGGTTTTTTTGCTTTTATATATTGGGTATCACATGACATCAGATTCCACAAAATTTGGAGGTGAAGGAACTATAAAATATATTTATTATTTTATTTTAATTACCCATATTATTTTGTCAATTATTATAATACCATTTGTTCTTACAACTTTTATGAGAGCAAAACTGGGTAACTTTCCTCAGCACAAAAAAATAGCTAAAATTACATTTCCTTTATGGTTGTATGTTGCTATTACAGGTGTTGTTGTCTATTTAATGATATCTCCTTATTATGTATAAAAAAAGAATTTTAGTATTGTTTTTGTTGATGTTTTTTACATCGAAAATTTCATTTTCTCAATGTGCAATGTGTAAGGCAGTGGTAGAAAATGGAGATAGTTCTATGGCAGAAGGTGTTAATAATGGAATAACTTATTTAATGGTATTTCCTTATCTTTTAGTGGGGCTTTTATTATTTGTAATTTATAGATATAAACGGATAAATGAGAAATAGGATTATAAGTGTTTTATTTTGTAACAAATTTTACTTTTAGTCGTCTTATTTTTAACTTCAAAAGAAAAGTTATTCTTTTGTAATTGCAACTTATATTATATCAACTAAAAAAATAATACGTTTTGAAAACTAAACTGATCCTATTTGTAGCTTTTTTAACTACTATTACTACCTTTTCTCAGAAACAATGGACGCTTAAAGAATGTGTAGAACAAGCTTTAGAAAAAAATATTTCTATTCAACAAAATAAATTAAGCTTAGAAATCGCTAAAACAGATTTAAAGAGCTCTAAAGGTAATTTTTTACCTTCTGTTAATGCTAATTCTGGAGGTAATCTCTCTGCGGGTTCTAACTTTGATCCTGTAACAAACAACAGATCTGCAAGCACAACTTTTTTTGGAGGAAACGTAGGTTTAAGTGCTGGAGTTACTGTTTTTAATGGGTTTAGAAACTTAAACTTATATAAGCAGGCAGAATTAGGTATTGAAACTAGTAAATTAGACTTAGAGAAAATTGAGAATGATATTTCTTTGTTTGTTGTAAACGGTTATTTGAATGTGCTATTTGCCAAAGAAAATTTAGAAGTATCTAAAGTTCAGGCAGAAATAAGTAAAAAACAGATAAAAGCTGCAACAGATAGGTTTGAGGCTGGTACAATTGCAAAAGGTGAATTATTAAATTTTAAATCTACTGCAGCAAACGATTTACAAAGTGTAATTACTCAAGAAAATGCACTAGATCTTGCTTTATTAAATTTAGCACAATTATTACAAGTACCTGTTAATAATTTTGATGTTTCACCTGTAAATGTTCAATTACCTTCTTCAGATTTATTATACAAAAATTCATCATCTGTATATGATAAATCTCTAACAAAAATGCCAGAAATTCAAAGAGCTAAATTAGCTATAGATAATGCTGAATTAGACATAGCAATAAGTAGAAGTAGTTATTTACCTAGCGTTACAAGTTCTGTTTTTGCAAATACAAACTACAGATATATTATAAAACCAACTGGTATTCCTACAGGTAATTTTTTAGATCAATTAGATGGAAACCTAGGTTATGGTGTAGGTTTTAATGTTAATATCCCCATCTTTAATGGTTTTAAAACAGATGCTAATGTTACAAGATCAAAAATTAATAAAGAAATTTTTGAATCTAGATTAGAAAGTGAAAAGTTAAACTTAAAACAAACCATAGAACAGGCCTTTTTAGATGTAAAATCTTCTTTAAAAGCTTATGAAGCTGCAATGATTTCTTTGGATGCTCAACAAGAGGCATTTAAAAATGGACAAGAAAGATATAATTATGGAGTGATGACATTGTTCGATTTCGACTTAGTTAGAACACGTTTAGTTAATGCACAAGGAACTATGATACGCTCTAAATATGATTATGTTTTTAAAACGAAAGTTTTACAATTCTATTCTGGAGAATTAGTGCTAGAATAAATAAAATAAAGATTCCTTATGAAGCCTCGCACATTTGCGAGGTTTTCTTTTTTCTATAACTTATATTTGCATAAAAATACAACAATTGGCAATTATCCTTAACATAGAAACCGCAACCAAGAACTGCTCTGTAAGTCTTGCTAAAGACGGACAAGTTATAGCAATAAAAGAATTGAATAATGGTAATTATTCTCACGCAGAAGTGTTACACCCTTTTATTTTAGATGTATTAAAGGAAGCGCAAGTAACCACTAAAGAAATAGATGCTGTAGCGGTAAGTAAAGGTCCGGGTTCTTATACTGGTCTTAGAATTGGAGTTTCTGCTGCAAAAGGGCTTTGTTTTGCTTTTGATAAGCCATTAATATCTATTAAAACATTAGAATCTTTAGCACATGCTGTTGCCGTAAATGATGGACTTATAATACCCATGTTAGATGCTAGAAGAATGGAAGTATATGCGGCTGTTTTTAATGAAGATTACCAACAAATAAGAGACATTAAAGCAGAAATTATAGACGAAAATTCATTTGTAGAATATTTAGAGGCTGGTAAAGTTCTTTTTTTAGGTGATGGAGCACATAAATGTAAAGATATCATTACTCATAAAAATGCTGTTTTTATTGATGATAAGTTTCCTTCTGCTAAAGAAATGGCACAATTATCTTTTGATAAGTACAAAAAAAACGACATCGAAGATGTCGCTTATTTTGAACCTTTTTATTTAAAAGATTTTGTTGTAATTCCTGAAAAGAAAAAGAAACTTACCTTTTAAAAAAATTATTCGTTTTTGTTGATGTTTACTCTGTGTGGGTAAGGAATATCAATTCCTGCTTCATCTAGAGCCTCTTTTACTTGTTCCATAACTTCAAACTTAACAGTCCAATAGTCTTCTTTTTTAACCCAACCTCTTGTAAAGAAATTAAGAGAACTATCTCCTAATTCAGATAAATTAACTGCTGCTGCAGGAGTTTTTAAAATTAATGGATGCGTGTTTAAAATACCATAAAGAATATCTTTTGTTTTCTTAATATCAGAATCATAGCCTACACCAAATGTAAAATCTACACGACGAGTTGCTTCTGTACTATAGTTAACAATATTACCATTAGATAAGGTTCCGTTAGGAATTATTATTTCTTTATTATCTGTAGTGTTTAGTTTCGTTGTAAAAATTTCAATCTTTTTTACAGTTCCGCTTTCACCTTGTGCTTCAATAAAATCACCTAGTTTAAAAGGTTTAAAAATCATAATTAAAATTCCTCCTGCAAAGTTAGCAAGAGAACCTTGTAATGCTAAACCAACAGCTAAACCTGCTGCGGCTAAAATTGCTGCAAATGAAGTTGTTTCTACTCCTAGTTTAGAAATAACAACTATAATTAATAATATTTTTAGGGTCCAACTAATTAAGTTTCCTAAAAAAGTTTGAAGTGTAACATCTAGATCACTTTTGGTCATTGCTTTTTTAGCTCCTTTAACAATTAGTTTTATAACTAATAAACCAATAATTAAAATTGCTAATGCTACTAATACTTTGGGCGTATATTCAATAATTAATCCTTCTAAATACTCTAAATATTTTTTCATTTTTTATTTTCTGTTAAAAATTAACTGCAAAAATAAAGGTTTCTTATTGAACAAGAAAAAGATTAACTAGAATAATACAAGTGAAATAATAGCTAGTGCTGCAGGTAGCGTTTGTATGTAAAGTATGCGAATTATTTTGGTAGAATAAGAACCATAAAGTCCTGCAATTGCAACGCAACACAAAAAGAAGATTGCTACATCTGTTTTTATTGCAATTAAAGACCATATTAACCCTGCAGCTATAAAGCCGTTATATAAACCTTGGTTTGCAGCCATCGCTTTTGTTTCTTCTGCAAATTCTTTACTTTTTATACCAAAGGCATTCCTTGCTTTTTTCGATGTCCAAACAGCCATTTCTAAATAGACAATATAGATGTGAATGATAGCAACCAAGCTAATAAGTATTATTTGATTAATGTGCATTATTTAGTGTTAAATGACTTTAAAATTGGGTGTTTTTATATTTTAATTTACTTCAAATGTAATTTTTAAGTTTACTCTAAATTCAGTAACTTCATCATTGTTAACAACAGCACTTTGCGATTGTACAAAAACAGATTTTATATTTTTTACTGATTTAGACGCTTGTTTTACTGCTATTCTAGTTGCTTCTTCCCAACTTTTTTCAGAATTAGCTAATACTTCTATAACCTTCATAATTGCCATCCTCTTTTTTTTAAATCTATATATAGTAAAGATATTGTTTTTATTCTTTAAAGCCCAATGTTAATTTAATGTTACCAAAAGGTTGTTTAATTGTAAGTTTTTATATATATTTGTAACTATAACCATTAAAAATTATCGTCATGAAAAAAATAATAACACTTATAGTTCTTTGTTTAGCAACAATAGGATACGCACAAGATAAAGAAACTACTTATACTATAGAAGGAGATTTAGTGAAAGCTACTTATTACCATGAAGATGGTTCTATCAGTACTCAAGGGTATTTTAAGGATAAAAAATTAACAGGTCAATGGACTCGTTTTGATAAAAAAGGAAACAAAACTCAAATTGCTAAATACAATGATGGCAAAAAAGTAGGGAAGTGGTTTGTTTGGAATGATGAATCTTTAAAAGAAATTAATTATTACAACAATGCAATTGTTAGCGTAAATTTATGGAAACATGAAGCTAGATTAGCTGCTAATAAATAATTTTTATTTTTGTTTAGCCAATTAACGGGCTATTGAAACTCCAAAAAAGTAATTTTTTGGAGTTTTTTTATGAATTAACTGTACTTGGTTATCTATTAGAGGGTTTTCGTTTCTATGTAATTAGAGTTCTTTTTTTATTCTAGTTATTAACAATTAGCTTGTTAGAGTAAGTATCGTTTTTATTACTATAGCACTTTATTTTAAGTATTTTTTGAACCAGTTTATTACTTTTTCATTTCTAATTGTAGTGTGAGTACTTAATCCATGGTTACCATTTTCTACAATTTGATAATCAAACTCCTTATTCAGTCTTTTCATTTCTTCAATCATTAGTTCTGCATTTATGGGCTTTACTCTCCAGTCATCTGCTCCATGTAAAATAAGCGTTGGTTCATTTATTTCATTTACCCATTTTATAGGAGATCTATAGTCATACTCCTTTTTAAAATTGATAGTGTCACCAACTAATTCTTTTAATACTTTTTCATACATTTCTGGACGAGTATCAAAATCTAGTCTTGGATCCGTTGGAGCACCAACAACTGCAATGGCTTTTATTTCATCTGTTAATCTCGAAATTTGATAAGCATTTAGACCTCCTCTTGATATTCCGTATACTCCTATATTTTGATTAGAATATTTTAGGGATTTATTTATTTCAATAAGTTTAAGGATATCATTTAAATCTTTTCCTCCATATTCATCTTCTCCTTCACTGTGCATATTTCCTCTTAATTGAGAAGACAGTACTATAAAGCCATTTGAGGCTAAATATTGTTGATATATTAAACTTTTGGGCGTAAAAGTACCAAAATCTCTATTACCTCCTCTGTTGTAAATTATGGTAGGATATTTCTGTAAATCTTTTGGTTTTGTTAGATAACCCGTTATTTCAAGACCATCAGATTTGTAACGTATTTTATACGTTTCGGTAGGTATTTTAAAATCGTTATTTGTTTTAATCAGGTATTGGTAGTCTAATAAAGGTGAGAAATTTTCTGATTTTTTAATTTCCTGTTTGCAATTAGAAAAAAGTAGAATTGAAGATATTAAGATTAAGTAACTTTTCATGGTTAATTTTTTAATTTGCTATAACTTATGGCTAAATAAAAAGGTTATAAAACTTTAAGGCATAAAAAAAACGTTTAGAGTTTTATCTCTAAACGTTTTTATATATAATGTATTATAAATTACTCTACAATTAAAGTAAAAGGAATACTATATTTTACTCCTACTGGTTTACCTCTTTGTCTACCTGGTTTCATTTTAGGTAATTGTTTCATTACACTAATAACTTCACTTTTAATTTTTGGGTGTGGAGCTCTTGCGTTAACGTCAACAATGTTACCGTTTTTATCAATTTTAAAACCGATAAATACTCTTTTTCTACCAGAAGATAATCCTAATTCGTTAGGTAAGTTAGCGTCAAATTTTCTTGAGAAATGCTTTTGTACCATTTTACTGAAACAAGCTTTTAACTCATTTTTACTTCCTTTACATCCAGGAAATACAGGTACATCTTCAATAATCATAAAACTTACGTCCTCTACAACTTCTTCAACTTCTTGAATTTCTACAATTTCTTCAACTTCTACAGC